>JAZRJD010000023.1:0-24361 GCA_045645625.1 Alistipes sp. | reverse complement strand
GTGATACCACGCTCCTTCTCCTCTGGTGCGTTATCGATAGAGTCGAAAGAACGCAACTCCGAGAGACCTGCCTTAGCAAGTACAGTGGTGATAGCAGCAGTAAGAGTAGTCTTACCGTGGTCTACGTGTCCGATAGTACCGATGTTCACATGCGGTTTCGAACGCTCAAATTTTTCTTTTGCCATAGCTTTAATCTATTAATAGTTTAATTAAAAAGTTTTACCTTTTATATTGTTCGTTTTTAAGGTCCTTATGCAGACACACGCAATGCCCCTTTACTCGAAAGGTGCATTGCTTATGTCTTTAACGAGAGCGGAAGACGAGGCTCAAACTCGCGACCCTTAGCTTGGAAGGCTAATGCTCTATCAACTGAGCTACTTCCGCATTGTGCTTGTATTCGCAAAAACCTGCGACCTACTTACGACTAAACGAGACTCATCGCCTCGCCCGCCTCAAAGTGGGAAGAGATGGATTCGAACCACCGAAGGTAAAAACCAGCAGATTTACAGTCTGCCCCATTTGGCCACTCTGGTATCTTCCCAAGATTGATTGGTGCTTATTGTTAGAGCCGATGGAGGGATTCGAACCCCCGACCAGCTGATTACAAATCAGCTGCTCTGGCCAACTGAGCTACATCGGCATATAGCAACCAATCGAGGTGCAAAGTAAGTGAAAATTTTTGAAACTACAAAATTTTAGCACAACTTTTTCTCGTTTTTTCAAAGAACTTTAATTTTGGTCTCTCGAATCTGCCCTGCAAAATAGTTTCGAGTCCGAAAATCGGTGCAAAGATAGAATAGTTTTATGAAAAATAAAATACTCTGGGCAAAAAATCTGCAAAAATTCGATGTTTTTTCTATTCAATGGCGATACCTATATATAATAGTAGTGATATTCGGGGCATTGTCGGCACACAAAAACGGAAAACTAAATATTTTTTTGTTTTCCGAACTTCGAGGGTGGTCAAGGCGCAACCTTGATAGGGTAATAGGGGCGCGGTCGCTGAATTAAAATTAGTTCTCAATTCTCCGAGCGAGGTGCCGTTGTGGCGCGAGGTTGCCGAGTTGATATGGCGCAATGGCACACAGGGCTTTGCCTACGAAGGTCGCAATATATGGCATGGCTTGGAGCGACCTATCGGCTCGAAGAATGAGGCGATATTTACCTCGGAGTGGAGCAAGTACCACACCGTAGGCAATAAACGAGGCAGTGTGAACGACCACCTCACTGCATGGGGTGGCGTCTATCGCACCGCCTCAATTTATGAACTCTCAGAATCGGATTTGAAGTGGCTTCGCAATGCCACCGCACCCGAGAGGTAGCAGAGTTGTCTCGACTACCTCTGTGGTGGATAGTCGATGGTGTAGTGTAGACCTACCGACTCTCTGCATTCGCGCGCCTGCTTTATTGTGAGGTATGCCACAGCAATCATATTGCGTAATTCGCACAACTCGCAGCACGGTTTAGTGCGGTTGTACAACTCCTCTGTCTCCTGCCAAATCACCGCCAAACGCTTCAAGGCGCGGTCAAGTCGCAAATTCGAACGCACGATACCGACATAGTTCGACATAATCGAGCGCAACTCCTTTCTATCCTGCATAACGAGTACCATCTCCTCCGCCTCGGCAGTACCCACGAAGTCCCAATCGGGAATACCCTCCTGCCAATCGACCTTCTCCAACTTTTCGAGAGCGTGGCGCGCCGCAATATCGGAATATACAAACGCCTCGGTAAGCGAGTTTGAAGCCAAACGGTTTGCACCATGTAAACCTGTGCATGAACTCTCACCCAAAACATAGAGTCGGCGGATAGAACTCTCGCCGTTGTAATCGACCTTTACGCCACCGCAGCAGTAGTGCGCCGCAGGACATACGGGAATCATATCCTTCGTAATATCGATGCCTATCGAGAGGCACTTCTCGTAGATATTCGGGAAGTGGTGTTTTGTCTCCTCGGCAGGCATGTGCGTAACATCGAGATAGACAAACTCCTCGCCTCGAATCTTCAATTCGTGGTCTATCGAACGAGCCACCACATCGCGCGGAGCCAAAGACTTCATCGGGTGGTATTTGTGCATAAACTCCTTGCCATTTTGGAGTCGCAACACTGCTCCATAACCTCGCATCGCCTCGGTGATGAGGAACGATGGTCGTTCGCCCGGATGGTAGAGAGCCGTTGGGTGGAACTGTATAAACTGCATATTCTCGGTTACAGCCTTTGCACGGTGGCACATCGCTATACCATCGCCCGTGGCAACGCCCGGATTGGTTGTGGTATTGTAGATATTTCCGCAACCTCCTGCCGCCACAACCGTAAATTTGGCGAGAGCAGTGAGAACCTCATTCGTCTGTGTATTAAGTACATAAGCACCAAAGCATGCCAAGCCGCGAGTATGGCGTGTTACAATCTCACCGAGGTGGTGCTGTGTAAGCAAATCGACCGCAAAGTGCTCCTCCAAAATGGTGATATTGGGGTGTTGGCGCACCTGCTCGATAAGGGCGCGCTCAATCTCGGCACCCGTAAGGTCTTGGTAGTGCAGGATTCGATGCTCGGAGTGTCCGCCCTCGCGATGAAGGTCGAAGCCTCCGTCCTCGCGGCGGTCGAAGCGCGTGCCCCAGCGAATCAAATCCTCCGCCGAGCGTGGGGCATTCTTTACGACCAACTCCACCGCCTTCGGGTCACACTTGCCCGCACCGCATATCATCGTATCCTCGATATGCTTCTCGAAGGTGTCAGGGGCGTAGGTTACAGAGCAGATACCGCCCTGCGCATAGTTGGTGTTACACTCGTTGAGTTTGCCTTTGGTGACGATTGTCACCGTGGCTGTGTCGGCAACTTTGAGCGCGAAACTCAACCCTGCCGAGCCTGAGCCGATAACCAGAAAATCACTTTTCATCTTGCGTGATATTAGTTCAACGATGCAAATATAATAAAAAGACGAGAGACGAAGGACGAGAAACGAGAGATTTTTTGTTTTTTTTGGTTGTGAGAACTCCGAGAGTGGTCAAGGCGCAACGAGAATAGGGGTGATAGGGGTTGTAGGGGCGCGAAAGCAAATTAAGAATTAAGAATTATTTTTAATTCATAGTTCTCCGCTCTCCGTTCCTGTTCATTGAAAAAAAAAGGGCATTCGTTGAAATTATTTTTATATGAAATATAACACCTCTATTTTTGCGATTGATTTAATTGGATAACTATGAAGAAATTTTACCTTATGGCGATGATTGCCGCACTTGCAGTGGTCGGAGGTTGCTCGACAGCGACCGATGGTTACGATGCGGTGAATATCGCAGAGTCCGAACTCTCAATCGGTCTGCCGATAGAGTGCAGTCGCACGGCAATCGATGACGAGGGCAAAGCTTCGTGGTGCGATGGCGACACCTTCGCCTTGTGGGCAAAGAATGAATATGGCGTGAGGAGTATCGATGGCGCGAAGTTCTCGTTGATGTACTACTGGCACTCGTTGCAGTCGGCAGTATTTACCTCATCGGAGGCAAACAGTATCGCTGATGGCACCTACACCTACTATGCCGTATCGCCAATGCCCAACTCTATTACTGGTTACAAAGCAACCTACACACTCCCTGCCGAACAGCAGGGTGACTCATTTAATGGGGCATACGACATTATGGTTGCAACACCTCTCGATGCGGAGGCGGTAGTTGCCGGCAAGGTAAATAACCTCGCCCTCGACTTCCAGCACAAGATGCATACGCTGAAAATGACTATTCCAGAGGGGGGCAATCCTTTTTCTACCGCAATTTCACAGGTTGTATTCACCTTCCCTGTGGGTGTAACTGGCAAAGTAATAGTCGATGCAACAAACAAAGATAACGCTCTTACAATCAGCGAAACCAGCAATCAACTGATTGTAAATATTTCCAAAGGTTTAAATGAGGAAGAGAGTGCTTGGGCTACTATTCTGCCCGTAAATATCGTGGGAGAAGTGTCGTACTATGCAGTGTCAGCTATCGGGCAGCACACCCGAGAAAGAAAATTTAGCTTATCGAAAGAGTGTAAAGAAGGACATATTACACCTCTCTCTCTCACTATTCCAGACCCAATTACAATTATTCGCTTATCCATCGGCAATAATTACTTGGGGGAGGCTGTGAAGAATATCACCATATTTGACCATAATGGTACTCAAATAGGTAGTTTCGCCGTCAATTCGAGCAACACCTACGACTTGATTGAGTATGGCGCATTCAATTCGGGTGTATTCCGCACCTACTCAGGCAAGGTATTTACAGTACGCTTCGAGAGTCAAAACGCTATTGTTGAGCGTAAATTTACAGTACCTACCATCAATGAGTATGCTGTTCATACTTTACCTGCTATTGATGTTCCATATCTTTTCTATGACGACTTTGCGGGTATTGGTAGTTTTGATAAGGACGACCACGATGGGGACTCCTTGAACTCGGCAGACGGTATGCTCTTCTCTACATCTGTATCGGGTTGGAATGGTGCACACATCAAGGCTGTGGCAGGCAAATGTGTACGCATAAATGTCCGCCACGAGAGTACCGGAGGTTCAACTCGATCAAATGGTCGTCTCGATACTCCGGCAATGAAGGCTCTCAAATCGGGTGCAACGGTAAAACTCAAAGTGGAGTTTGATATGGGCTCATATATTCTTGAATCTGGTTATAACCACAATAGTGAACTCTATTGCATTATGGGAACAAATACCAAGTCGGAGTCATCTGTATTAAATGGCTGGGCAAAAAGAGTCGTAGGGGGTGCTCCGAATAACGACCTTAGCCGTATTCCGCCAATGCTCGAAAAGCACTGCCACTCGACAGATCATATCGCACCAAACTATGGAAACAACAGTTTTGGAGATTCATTCCCGACCTTCTCATTCATGGCAGACAATTGTACGAGTACAACTCGCTTGACATGGGTACCAGGAACAAATCAAAATCAGTGTTGGCTAATGGGTAATGTCCACTACTACCTCTACATCGACAATATCCGAGTTTCAATCGCACAATAAAAACGACCGAGAGATATGAAAAAGATACTTTTTGCAGTAGCACTTGCGGTCGTAGCGACTGCGTGCCACACAGATAACGAGGGGGGCAACACCGTGCAGTTGGGGGCAATAGAGATTAAAACCTCAACTCGTAGCGAGGTGAGCAACAACGGCTCGACATTGGCAAATACCACGGTTTTGGAGAGTGTGCCTGCCGAGAACGACCTTCGCGTGGAGATTGTAGGCAATAACGAAACCCACACTTGGGCTACCCTTGCGGAGTACAACACCGAGGCAAGCAACGGCTTGCTCTTTGCTACCGCGCCATACACCATTACTCTCTCGCATGGCGAGAAGGGTGCAGAGGGTTGGTCGAAGCCATATTTCGAGGGCTCGACTACCGTGGAGGTACCGGGTTATAAACTTACGGCAAATGCCGAGGTGCAGGTGGTACTTGCCAATTCGATAATCGCAATCGACACCACCGACCCGTTCGATGGCTACCTCTCGGAGGCGAAGTTTACAATCAACGGCATTGAGTGGGACTCGACCAAGGAGGAGCATCTCTTTCTGAATGCTGGTGAGGCGACTATCAAATGTACAGCAAAGCGCCCAACGGGTAAGGCTATCGAACTTACAAAGAGTGTAACCCTCAAACCTACAACCCGTTACACAGTACTCTTCGACCTCTCGACCGCAGGAAATGCCGATGTGACAATAACCTTCGATGGTACAATCGAGGAGGTCACAGAGGAGGAGTTCGAGTTAAACCCTAACGCATAATCAATAGACGGAAAAACGAAAAACTTAAAGATATGAAAATTGCAAAATTTACATTAGTAGCACTCTTGGCAGCCATCGTAGCGGTGGGTTGCTCGGAGGAGAATGTAACCTTCGGTGGTGATGGGAACGATACACACGCAAACATGGGCTTCCTCTCGCTTGCAGACCTCAATGTCGATTGCCGTATTGTGGAGAGCGACAACGATAACGGAGTTGATCCGACAGTTTCAACCGCATCGACTCGTGTTACTCGCGCATCGGTAGATGCAAGCAACTTCGACTGCTCGATTATCAACGAGGAGAATGAGGTGGTGATGTCATTCAAGTATAGCGAGCGTCCAACCGAGCCAGTAGAACTCGAAACAGGCGACTATATCTTGAAGATTCAGTCGGGCGATGTTCCTGGTGCAGCGTGGGAGACTCCGATTTACGGCACCGAAAAAGCGTTTAAAATTGTGCGCAATGAGACCGAGTCTATCTCTGAGGTTGTCTGCTCGTTGTTGCAGATTATGATATCGGTATCCTACTCGGACGACCTCTACGAGCGTTTGGGCGAAGATACCAAGACTACCGTTACCATAGGCGGAAACTCGTTGGTATATGTGCGTGACGAGAAGCGTGCTGGCTATTTCCTTGCACCACAACTCTCGAACAATGTGGTGTTGGCGATTAACGGAACATACGCAGCCGATGGCAATCATGACACCTCCAAGCCGACAAATGTAACCAAGGAGTTGAGCAATATACAGGCAGGACAACACCGCAAGGTACACTTCTTTATCGAGCATGCAGCCGAGGGTAACATCAATATCGGCGTAAGCGTGCGCGACTGGGTAACTGACGAGATTATCCCTTGCAATGTTTCAGACCTTATCGCCGAGGAGGAGTGGACCGAAAGCGGCGAGGGTGGCGAGATAGTTGTAAAAGACCCTTCGATTGAGTGGATTGGCTACGATATTTCGAAGCGTACAACAATCAACGAGAATACGACAGGAGAGATTGTAGTTCGTGCAAGCAAAGGTATCAAGGAGATGGTTGTGCGAATTGAGTCTGAGACTCTAAAATCGATGTTACCGATAGTTGGATTGGTTGATGTAATAAACCTTACGCACTTGGAAAAATCGTATGACTCGGCAAATCCCAACCAACCTCTTACCGAGGAGCAGATAGCTGGTTTGGCAGGTGGACTCAAAGATGTGCTTGGCTTTAAGTATGGCGAAGATGTCCTCAATCAGACAGAAGTATTATTCTCAATTACAAGTTTTATGGGCGTTTTGAGTGCTATGGCAGGAGAACACGATTTCAATTTTATGATGACAGATAATGAGGACAATACGCTCAATGCTTCTTTGATGCTCAAATCTAATGGTTAATAGACAATGACAAGGCTACTTAATACATTACTATGCGTGTGTGCGTTGGCATTGGCATCGTGTGTAAGCGATGGCAAGGTCAATAATTTGCAGGGCGGAAATACCCCTTCGGAAGAGAAGGGCGTATTGAAACTCAATGTTGCAACTCGCACCGAGAGCAATCCACAGTTGGATTATGTACTCTCGATATACAAGAACGATGGCGGCAAGGCTACCCTTGTTCGTAAGTACGACTCGACCAAAGAGAATATGCATAAGCCCGAATATATCTGGCTTCTGGCAGGCAACTACACCGCCACCGTTGAGAGCGGTACGGTTGTGGCTGCAACCTTCGAAGATGAGAAGTACTACCATGTGTCGAAGTCGTTTGATATTGTTGCAGGAGCAACCGCAACGGTCGATTTAGTGGCTGTAATGCAGAATATACCTGTTGAGGTTGCCTTCGATCAGACCATTCTCGATGGTTTCCTCGCTGGCTATAATGTCGAGGTAAAGGCAAATGACAATGTTAAACTCACCTACGCCGAGAGCAAGACAGGCTACTTTATTATGCCTGAGGGTGTTACAACTCTCTCGTGGAACTTTGTCGGCACATTCAAATATGACGACAATGGCGAAGAGGTCGATGTCAATAAGAGTGGAACAATCGAGAATGTTGAGCCTAAAAAGGGCTATAAACTTGCGTTCAAGTTCTCGAAAGATGCAACTGGCTTCTTCGGTGGCTTGTCGGTAACGGTAGATGAGAGCGTTGATGAATACGATGACCACTTCGCATTTAGCCCAGACCCTGTATTGAAGAGAACTGACGGCAAAGATATAACCATAGCAGACGACTATTCGGGCGGTGAGCGCAAATATGTAGCAACCTCGCCTGCAAACTTCTGCAAGGTGCTGATTAACGCAGGGGGTAGAGAGTTTAATCCTGTGGAGAGTGCTGTTGCAGGTGTAACTCTTTCGGGCTTAAACACTCCGCAACTATATATAACATTCTCTGATGACTTCTTCAATGCGTTGAGTGGTGGCTCGCAGATTATCGAGTTACATGTGGAGGATGTCGATAGCGGAGCCGTAACAATGGATTTACCATACAACTTGCAGGGTGTTAAGAGTTATAACGGTGCGCAAGCCGACCTTTGGAACTATACAGCATCGCTCTCGGCAACAGTATTTGGTACCCCTGCGAGCGTGGAGATTATCTGCCGTGAGGGCGAAGGCGAGTGGCAACACTTCGCTGCCGTAGCCAACGAGAACAACACCTACACAGCACAAGTAGAGGGTATTTGTGCCGGTCATACATACGAGTATAACCTTATAATTGATGGAAAGACCGTAGGTACAAGTCTTGCATTCTCAACGCCCAATGGCAACCAGATTCCGAATGGCGATATGGAGACTTGGAATGAAAGCGGAAAGACATTCTATCCAGGAGAGAGTTCAAGTAATAAGTATTGGGATACTGGTAATACAGGAACAACAACAATCGGAAATTCCTCTAATAACCTTACTTGCAGTAGTAGTGATATTCGCCCTGGCTCAACAGGCAGCCGTAGTGCATTCCTTGATTCGAAGGTGGTTGCAAGTAAATTTGGTGCAGGAAATATCTTTGTCGGAAGTTTCGGCAAAGTTTCCATATCACCAATAGGTGCAACCGTCTATTTCGGACAGCCATTTACCTACAATGCCAAACCAAAGGGTGTAAAGTTGTGGATTAAGTATAATTGCGGTTCTATTGATAATCGTGGCGATGTGGGCGGAGCCAAAGGAGAACCCGACCTATCAAAGGTCTTCTGCTGTATGTGTAATTGGAGTGGTTCGCATTGCGTAGATAGTACAAAACCAGATGCAACCACCTTCAACCCAAGTATGGAGGACATCAAAAACTGCACAGACGGACGCTACAATGGTGTACTCTATACAGCATATTTCGAGTCGAGAACTTCAAATCACGAGTGGCACGAGTTGTATATCCCATTCGAGAAGATTGAGGGTGCAGATGAAAGCAATGGAGCAAACTACCTTGTATTTACAGCAACTTGTTCGGGCTATGGTGACTACTTTACAGGCTCGACCGACTCGTGGATGTATGTTGATGATATCGAACTTGTTTACTAATATATAATAGGTAGAAAAAACCAATGAGTAAATTTTTCAAAATAGTGATGGTGGTACTTCTTGCCCTACCCTCTGCCACAATGGCACAAGAGGTAATTAAGAGGGATAGTACCTCATACAACCACAGCCAACGCCGCCAAAATCGCGGTATATCGAATCTCTCGAATGACTTTGTCCCAAAGGGACAGTGGGTATTTGGAGGCTCAGTATCATACTCAACCCACACTAATAACAACTACAACTTTCTGATTGTTGAGGACATCAAATCTAACGGCTATCAGTTCAAAATCTCGCCTATCTTGGGCTACGCCTACGCGAAGAACTCGTTGGTCGGCGTGCGCTTCGGCTACTCGCGCGGATTGACCGAACTCGATAACGCCTCGCTCTCGATAACCTCGCTCGACAACTCATTCTTTTACTCGCTCAAACACTCCTACAATGTGGAGGCGTTGTGGCGCAAGTATATCCCTCTGGGACAGAGCAAGCGTTTCGCTCTCTTTGCTGAGGTGGGATTGGCAATGGGTGGCTCGCAGTCGAAGTTGGCGGCAGGACCACAAGAGAGCCTTAGCGGAACATACGCTACGAGTTTCGACCTCGCACTCGGCGTAAATCCGGGTGTAGCGGCATTCCTCACCAACAATATGGCTATCGAGGTCAATATCGGCGTATTCGGATTTAACTACTCGAACACGCGACAGGTGAGCAATCAGGTGGTTACGGGCGGCACCTCCTCTTCGCAAATGAACTTTAAGGTAAACATCTTCTCCATTGGATTAGGTGCATCGTTTTATCTCTAAACCAGCGCAGATATGAAGAAGATATTTATACTACTTATGTCGGTGCTTGTAGCAAGCATAGTGACAATATATGATGCAGAGGCGCAGAGCCTCCTCTTTGGTCGCGACTCGGTGCGCGCAAGCAAGCACCCTCGTTCGCCATTCCGCATCAACCGTATTGACCGTGGAATCGACAAGAACGCATTTGCTTACAAGAATGAGTGGATATGCGGTGTTTCGGCATCGTATGGAACTCTCTCGACCGATGACAGCGATATTGCACTCGTTATCGAGGATTTGAAACTCGGAGGCTCGATTGTAACCGTAAAACCATATTTCGGATATTTCTATCGCAATAACCTCGCTATTGGTGCGCGATTTGGATATACCCACATGGCGGGACACTTCGACAATGCGAATGTAAACCTCAGTAACTTTATCAGCGGCATAGAGTTCAGCACAGCAGGCGTAGCACTCGGCTATTTGAGCAACGCTTACTCCTTCGCGGTATTCCACCGTGCCTATGTACCGCTCGACAAGCGTGGTCGCTTCGGTGTCTTCGGAGAGTTGGAGTTGGAGGGGTCGTATGGTCGCTCGAAGTTCAGTTTCATGTTTAACGATGAGTGGCATCGCTCCGTGTCGGATACCTACAAGGTGCGCTTCAACTTCAACCCGGGTGTGGCAGCCTACATCTTCCCGAATGTCTGCGCTACGGTGTCGTTCGGATTGGGAGGCTTGCAGTACAACCACATCAAGCAGTTTGATGCCAACATGAATCCTACGGGTGGCACCCGCGACTTCTCGAAGTTGCGCTTCCGCCTCAACCTTGCCGAGATTAACATCGGTGTAACAGTGCATTTGTGGAGCAAGAAAAACGAACAAAAACTGAGATTGCAAAATGAATAGAAAAATTATAATTACTCTCTTTGCTGTGGTAGCACTCGCTTCGTGTATCAAGAACGACCTGCCAAAGCCGGTGGTTGATTTGTATATCGCCTCGCTCGAAGTGGAGGGTGCAAGTGGTGAGCCAGTGCTCGACCGCTCGACCTACACTGCAACCATTCCTCTTGCCGAGGAGACCAATATCGAGGCGGTGCAGTTCAAGAGCATATCCTTCGGCTCCGATGTTATCACAAATGTAAACTACAACTCCGATAACTCGAAAATTCGCGTTTCGAAGGATTTGAACAACCGTGTAGTCAATATGGCGGAGCCTGAGTATATCACGCTCTCCTACTACCAATCCTACGAGTGGAAGATTGTGGCAACGCAGACCATCAACCGCATCTGGACTGTCGATGGTCAGATAGGTACGACCGAGTGGGACTTGGAGGGGCATCGTGCCATCGTGAAACGCCGTAGCGATAGAGACCTTAGCGATGTTAGGACTACGGCTGTGCGCTTTGGTCCGCGCCCAACATACGACTATCCCGAGATAGCAGATATGCCGACCAACTTCGACAACGATAGCAAGTCGCAGACTATCAGCGTTGCAGCACACAACCGTTCTACACCTTGGGAGTTGGTGATTGTGCCAACCTTGGCAGAGCCTGAGTTCCAATATATCGGCGCAGGAGCCAATGTTATTTGGATCAAGGCAAATGCTATCGATGGTAGCGAGATAGTCTTCAAGTACCGCAAGAAGGACGAGGAGAGTTGGAATACGGCAGAGCAGTCGTGGTACGCCACCGATGCCAACAACCCATACAACCGCTACGAGGAGGGCTATGTCAAGGCTGTGCTTCGTGGCTTGGAGCCAAATACCGAGTATGTGGTGCAAGGTTGGTCAAACACTGTATTGGCCGATGGCGGATTATCGGAGATTCCGTCAAAGGAGTTCAGCGTAACCACCGCATCGCACTACCAGATGCCGAACTCGCAGTTGGAGCAGTGGGGACAATTTACCAACAATCAGGCGGAACTCCCTATGGGCAAGACAGGCTCATGCTGGTATGCATTCTCTTCGGTGCAGGATATGTTCTGGGGTACAGGTAACCCGGGTGCAACGATATTGGGAGGCGACAACAACCTTACCTATCCTGTCTACAAGAGTGCAAGTCCAAGCAATGTTCCGAGCGATTCCACGGGAGAGACAAGCGCATATATGGGCTCGAAGTTGGTTGCAAATATAAAGTTTGCTGCCGGAAACCTCTTTGCCGGTCACTATGGTGCCACAAGCGGTATGGACGCAACGGTCTATTTTGGTCGTCAGATTGACCAAAATGTCAAGCCTGTGGCATTGCGTTTCAAGGTTAGGTACACACGAGGGGGCATCAAATATATCAATAGCGAGGAGGCGACAAGTGGTGTAGAGTACCATATTGGTAGCAAGCAGACCAAAATTATTGGCGGACAACCAGACCTCGCAAAGGTATTCTTCTGTCTTACCGATTGGACCGAGCCACACTGCGTAGATAGTGCAGACGAAACCACATTCTTCGACCCTCGCACTGCGGCAGGCGTAAATGGTTTGGGCTATTTCGATAGCGACAACAACCCGGATATGGTGGTGGAGCACACCAACGAGTGGCACACAATGACAATTCCTATCGAGTATGTCAATCCTGAAATTGTACCGAAATGCATTGTGATGACCTTCACATGTTCGGGCTATGGCGACTACTTCACGGGTAGTGATGGCAGCGAGATGTTTGTTGATGATATCGAGTTGTTGTACGACCTCGATGAGAACAATCAACCTAAATAACAAAAAAGGCTCCTGCGGGAGCCTTTTTTGTTGGCTATTAGCCATTGACCATTAGTCATTGGCTTTTTTTTACTATCTTTGTGACACTATGAAGACCAATCACAAAGAGTTTGCAAAGAGTGTAGCGAGTTTTCTCGCCTTTTTTATCGCGATGTATACAATAGGATACTTCGCATGTAACTGGGTTAAAAACATTAGAGATATGAAGCATATTGAGTACCCCGAAACTGCGCGTGAGGGCGTGGTTGATAATTATCACGGTACAGAGGTCGCAGACCCTTACCGTTGGCTCGAAGATGATATGTCGGAGCGCACCGCCGCATGGGTGAAGGCGCAGAACGAGGTTACTTTCGGTTACCTCAATGCATTGCCGCAGCGTGAGGCTATCCGTGAGCGACTGACCGAGTTGTGGAACTACCCTTCGCAGAGCGCACCTTCGAAGCGTGGCGAGTGGTACTATATTTCGCGCAATAGCGGTCTGCAAAATCAGAGCGTAATCTACCGCAAGCGTAACCTAACCGACAGCAAGGAGGAGGTTTTCTTCGACCCTAACACCCTCTCCGAAGATGGCACGGTGGCACTCAACACGGGAACATTTACCAAAGATGGTCGCTACTTTGCCTACTCGCTTGCCTCGGCAGGCTCGGATTGGGTGGAGATTTTTATTCTCGACACCAAGACAATGAAACCCCTCGCCGACCACATCAAGTGGGTGAAGTTCTCGGGTGCCTCGTGGACTCGCGATGGTCGCGGTTTCTATTACAGTGCCTACGATGCTCCGAAGGATGGCGATGGCGTATATTCGGCACAGAACACCAATCAGAAGGTCTATTTCCACCGTCTTGGCACTTCGCAAGCGGAGGATGTCCTGATATTTGAGGATAAGAGAAATCCGCTTCACTACCACCATGGCGGCGAGAGCGAGGACGGCAAGTGGCAGTTTGTAACCTCCTCGGCAGGTACTTCGGGTACACAACTCCTCTACAAGCGCACCTCCGAGCGCAAGTGGCGCACGATGTTCAAGGGTTTTGAGTACGACTATATGGTGCTCGACTGCTACAACGATGAGGCTCTTGTTATGACCAATGACAACGCTCCGAACTACCGCCTTATGGGTGTAAATCTCGTTACGGGTGCGAAGTACGATATTATCCCCGAGAGCGATTCGTTGCTCGAAGCGGTGGGTATGGCGGGCGACTACCTCTTTGCCGAGTACCTTATCGATGCGCAGAACAAAATTTTCCAGTACGACCGCAAGGGCAACCTTGTGCGCGAGGTAGAACTGCCAATTATCGGCTCGGTGGGCGGTTTTGACGGCGAAAGAGAGGACAAGGAGGTCTATTATGCCGTGGCGAACTACACCTCGCCAAGTACAATCTATCGCTACGATTTGGAGAGTGGTAAATCGGAGTTGTACCACCAATCGGAGGTGAAGTTCGACTGCTCCGACTACGAAACAAAGCAGATATTCTTCGAGAGCAAAGATGGTACGCGCGTGCCGATGTTTGTATCGCACAAGAAGGGCTTACGATTAGATGGCAACAACCCTTGCTACCTCTATGGTTATGGTGGTTTCCAAATCAACCTCACCCCATCGTTCTCGACTACGGCAGCGATGTTTATGGAGCAGGGCGGTGTATGGGTTGTAGTCAATCTGCGTGGCGGCTCGGAGTATGGCGAGGAGTGGCACAAGGGCGGTATGTTGGAGAACAAGCAGAATGTCTTTGATGACTTTATTGCCGCTGCCGAACACCTCATTGCCGAGGGCTATACATCGAGCAAAAAACTCGCTATTGCCGGTGGCTCGAATGGTGGTTTGTTGGTGGGTGCTTGCATGACACAACGCCCTGATTTGTATGCCGTTGCATTGCCTGCTGTGGGTGTATTGGATATGTTGCGCTACCACCGCTTTACGATTGGACACGGCTGGGTTGTGGAGTATGGCTCGGCAGATGTGAAGGAGCAATTCGATTATTTGATAAAGTATTCGCCACTGCACAATTTGCGCGAGGGCGTGGAGTACCCTGCAACGCTTGTTACCACGGGCGACCACGATGACCGTGTAGTGCCGGCGCACTCGTTTAAGTTTGTTGCGGAGTTGCAGCATTGCCACAAGGGCGACAATCCTGTGCTTATCCGCATCGACACCAATGCCGGACACGGCGCAGGCAAGCCAACCTCCAAACGCATCGAGGAGATAGCGGATACCTTTGCGTTTGTGTTTGAGAATACAAACACAAAGTATAATTGAGAATTGAAAATTGAGAATTGAGAATTATATAGTTTAAGCGCTTCCTATAATCCCTATTACCCCTATTGCCCCTATAATGGTTGCGCCGTGATAAGGGTAGGAGTTTGCAAAACTAAAAAAAAGCCAATGGCTAATAGCTAATGGCTAAAAGCAAAATAATATGGAAGATTTAGAACTACGCAGTAAAAAAGTCTTTGAGTTTCTTGACTCGCACAACATCAAATACGAGGTCTATTTTCACCCCGAGTCGCCGACGATTGAGATTGCCAAGCAGTATTGGCGTAACGATGGCTCGGTGCACTGCAAAAACCTCTTTTTCCGCAACCACAAGGGCAACCGCCACTACTTGGTCTGCTTCGACTGCGACCGCGATATGGCGATACACGACCTCGAACACCGCCTGCACCAAGGCAAGTTGAGTTTCGCATCGCCACAGCGTATGGAGCGTTATCTCGGTTTGGAGCCGGGCTCGGTGTCGCCATTCGGACTTATCAACGACGAGGAGAATCACACCCACCTCTTCCTCGACAAGAACTTGGAGAGTGCCGAGAGTTTGAGTTTCCACCCCAACGACAGTCGCGGTACGGTGGTAATTTCGCGCGAGGAGTTTATGCGCTACCTCGAAGCGGTAGGGAATACATGGGAGTTTGTGGAACTCTATTAGGGGGTAAAAAGCAAAAAAGTAAAAAACTCTCGTCTTTGAGCCGTGTTCGCACGGCTCTTCACCGCTCCGCCTTGGCATAGTCTGCAAGCGGTCTCTGCTCTCGGCTTAATCGCGGCGGCCGTCTCTCGTCTTTTTTGATTTCTTTCGTCTTTTTATTATCTTTGCACCCGCAAAAATATAAAATCGAAAATAAGCCAATGGCCAATGGCTAATGGCTAAAAGCCAAGAAGACTATGACTCTTAACGAAGAGATTGCCAGAAGAAGAACATTTGCAGTTATTGCCCACCCTGACGCGGGTAAGACCACACTGACGGAGAAGTTGCTCCTCTTTGGTGGTGCTATCCATATTGCGGGTGCGGTGAAGAGTAATAAAATCAAGAAGGGCGCAACCTCCGACTTTATGGAGATTGAGCGTCAGCGTGGTATCTCGGTGGCAACATCGGTGATGGGATTCGACTATAAAGATGTGAAAATCAATATCCTCGATACCCCCGGTCACGAGGACTTTGCCGAGGATACCTACCGCACCCTCACAGCCGTAGATTCGGTAATTATCGTAATCGATGGTGCAAAGGGTGTCGAGACGCAGACTCGCCGACTGATGGATGTATGCCGCATGCGCAACACCCCTGTAATGGTCTTTATCAACAAGTTAGACCGCCCATGCAAGGACCCGTTCGACCTCTTGGATGAGGTGGAGCGCGAGTTGCAGATTCGTGTACGACCTCTCGCATTCCCGATTTCGAGTGGTCCTTCGTTTAAGGGTGTATACAACCTCTACGAGCACAATATCTCACTCTTTACATCGGACGAGCGACTTACTGCCGATGCTTCGACTGTGGAGATTGACGACATCACCTCGCCGCAACTCGACTCACTTATCGGCGACCGCTACGCACAGCAGTTGCGTGACGATGTGGAGTTGGTAGAGGGTGTCTACGATGAGTTCGACAAGGAGGCGTACCTCGCAGGACAACTTGCCCCCGTATTCTTCGGCTCGGCGGTAAATAACTTCGGTGTACGCGAGTTGTTGGAGTGCTTTATCCGCATCGCTCCATCGCCACGCCCATCGACCACGCAGACACGCAAAATCGAACCACATGAGGAGAAGATGACAGGTTTTATCTTCAAGATACACGCCAATATGGACCCGAACCACCGCGACCGCATCGCCTTTATGAAGATATGTTCGGGCATCTTCGAGCGCAACAAGAACTACCTCCACACACCTACGGGCAAGCAGATGAAGTTCTCCTCGCCTACGGCATTTATGGCGGAGAAGAAGTCGGTAATCGACTTTGCCTATCCGGGTGATATTGTCGGTCTGCACGATGCCGGAAATTTCAAAATTGGCGACACCTTCACCGAGGGCGAAAAGTTGAAGTTTACGGGTATTCCGTCATTCTCGCCGGAGTTGTTCCGCTATATCGAGAATGCTGACCCGATGAAGTTCAAGCAGTTGGCAAAGGGTATCGACCAACTTATGGACGAGGGTGTGGCGCAGTTGTTTACCTCCTCGCTGAATGGTCGCAAAATTATCGGCACGGTGGGACAGTTGCAGTTCGAGGTTATTCAGTACCGCTTGGAGCATGAGTACGGCGCAAAGTGCCGCTGGGAGTCTATCTCCATTCACAAGGCGTGTTGGATTGAGAGCGATAACGCAGCACAACTCGATGACTTCAAACGCCGCAAGCATGCCAATATGGCAAAGGATAAGCATGACCGCGATGTCTTCTTGGCAGATACAAGTTACGCCTTGGCATTGGCGCAGGAGAAGTTCCCCGATATTAAATTCCACTTCACATCGGAGTTCTAATATATCGGTAACGATACAATAATAGCGTGCTCAACTGGGCACGCTATTGTTGTAAGGAACTATGTAATTCCGAAATCGGTTTAAGCCCTTTCGGGGTTGTGCTTGTATTTGAAAATCAAGGCAAAGAGAATAGTTACAACCAATGCATAGCCCGCGAAAATCAACCAAGTGGTAGACCAGCCCTGCATCATCGCGACACCCTGTGAGCCATTATAGACAAAGTGGTTTACGACCGCCTGTGCGCCGAGTGTTCCGATGGTTGCACCCACGCCATTGGTCATCATCATAAACAAACCCTGCGCCGAGGAGCGAATATCCTCCGAGGTCTCCTGATTGACATACAACGAGCCCGAGACATTGAAGAAGTCGAATGCCACGCCATAGACAATCATCGAGAGGATAAACATCCACACGCCCGTACCCGGATTACCCAAGCCGAACAGACCAAAACGCAGCACCCACGCAAACATCGACATCAGCATCACATTCTTAATGCCAAATCGCTTCAAGCAGAACGGAATGAGCAAGATGCAGAGCGTCTCCGACACCTGCGACAACGAAATCAGGATATTGGCATGCTGCACACCGAAAGTGTCGGCATACTCCGGAATCGAGTTAAAGTTCGAGATAAACGGATTGGCAAATCCATTTGTAATCTGCAACGACACACCGAGCAACATCGAGAAGATGAAGAAAATAGCCATCTTCTTCTGCTTAAACAGGGCAAACGCCTTCAAACCGAGTGCCTCACCCAGCGACTTCTTCTCTCCCTTAGCGATAGGACATTGAGGCAACAAGAAGGCATAAACGCCAAGCAATAAGCCGAGTGTTGCACACTGCGCAAACTGCATATACGAACTCTGAAATCCTGCCAAGTCGCAACCCACCATAGCGCAGATAAAACCTACCGTACCCCATACTCGAATTGGAGGGAACGCCTTAACAGTATCCAAGCCTGCACGCTCCAAGAGACTGTAAGCCACCGAGTTAGACAGGGCGATTGTCGGCATATAGAACGCCACGCTCAAAGTGTAGAGCGAGAATAACGGAGCGAACTCCACTGCGCCCATCACACCTGCGCCATAGAGTGCCGTAGCACCCGCAAAGAGTGCTGCCAGCGTGTGGCACAAGCCGAGCATGCGCTGCGCCTGAATCCAGCGGTCGGCAATAATTCCGACCAATGCAGGCATAAAGAGCGAGACGATGCCCTGCACGGCATAGAACAATCCGATGCGCTCCTGCAAACCGATGTTAAAGAGGTAGGTACCCATCGAAGTCAGGTACGAGCCCCACACTGCATATTGCAGGAAGTTCATCACTATCAGACGAAATTTTATATTTTTCATGATAGAGTGTTTTTAACTACTTTTTTCGATGCAAAAAACTATCCAACCTTCACCTTCTTCATCGACTTACGGCTCTTTTCTGCCATAAAGCCCATCAAATGGCTCTCAATCGAGACATCGATAGTGCTCGACAATAGATTTGTATCTTGTGCCGATACCGCACGCAGGAAGTCGCGAACGAGGAGGTGGTCGCCACCGCCATGTCCCGAGCCCTTATACTCCGGAAGGTCGGTAACCTTCTGATTCCAAACGCTCTTGTGTCCCGAGCGGAAGTCGTAGTAGGTAAACTTCTTCATATCGCCCTCGATAAAGCCCTTCGTACCCATAACACGGGTGCGGCGACCGCCCCAAGGGGTGAATGCGTCCATAGTGAAACTACCCGTAACGCCATCTTTGAAGCGGATAGTTGCAACATAGTGGTCGCACTGGTCGTTGTTGCAACGATAGACACAGCGACCATAGTTTGTGGTCTTCAACTTCTCGTGGATAAGTGCAACATCGTTTCTGTTCGGAAGGTCGAATACGCCAAGGTGTTGCTTGCGGCGCTCGTAGATATCGATTGCCGAGTATGGACACTCCGACTCGTGTGGACAGCCATCGGTACAACGCTCCGGCGCACCCTTTGGAGCATTCTCGGGGCGGAAGAGGTGCAACGAGCCCTCTGCTGCGATAACCTCGCACGGCTTATCCACAAGCCAACGCATAATATCGAGGTCGTGACACGACTTGGCGAGGATAATAGGTGTGGTCTTATCTGCCAATGACCAGTTTCCACGCACATAAGAGTGCGCCATGTGGGCATACTGGATTGGCTCCATGTGCTGAATGCTTACCAAGTCACCAATAGCACCCGAATCAATCACCTTCTTCAATGCAACAAAATATGGAGCATAGCGCAATACATGGCATACAGCCACGATGCGGTTGTACTTATGCGCCTGCTTCAAGATGGCACGACACTCGCGCTCGGTCGGTGCGACAGGCTTTTCGAGCAGTACATCGTAGCCCAGTTCGAGAGCCTTCATGCAAGGTACATAGTGGAGATTGTCGGGGGTGGCTATCACCACTGCATCTGCCATCTTCGGACGCGCAAGGGCATCATTGAAGTCGGCAAAGGTATTCTCCTTTGGAACACCATGCTTCTTCGCCATGGAGTTGCGGCGATGAGGATTCAGGTCAGCAACACCAACCACCTTCATCGAGCCCGGGAACTTCTCGGCATAGCGGGCGTAGCCACGACCGCGGTTACCGGCACCGATAACCAACACCGTGACAGGCTTTGCGAGTTTTGCATCCATGTCGGGCATCTTGGTGGCAATTTTGTCGGAGGCTGCAATTTCGGGAATCTCCGACTCTCCAAATGCTCCTATCGAGTTTGCTTTGGCTGTGAGGTCTACGGCAACAGCACCTACCATTACCAAACCCAATCGTTTTAAGAATTCTAATCTGTCCATATCGAAAAAAAAGTTGTAGTTATTTGGTGTAAAGTTAAGAAAAAAATACCACATCGCTAACCTTTTGAGGGAAAAAGTGGTGGAAAAATGGGCTATTTTGGTGTGATGAGATATTTTTTGACAAAAAATTTTGCGAAACAAAAAAATATGTTCTACATTTGCACTCGCAAAACAAGCAATTGGGCTATGGTGTAATGGTAACACTACAGATTCTGGTCCTGTCATTCTAGGTTCGAATCCTGGTAGCCCAACTAAAACAGACGACTTTTTGAGTCGTCTGTTTTTTCGTTTATGAATTATATATTTGGGGCTTGTAGTAGTTTAGACGAGTGTTTTTTGATTTTTTGGTTTTTGGGGACTCCGAGTGTGGTCAAGGCACGGCGATTACTGGGGGGGGTACTGGGGACGCTCCCGTTGGTCGCTTTACTGGGGTGCGCTGGGAGTTTAATTAGTGAGTGGTTGAAAAACAATAGAATCAAAAACGATTTATCGTTTTTACCTTTAATTCTCAATTAATCCTGCTTCGCAGTCTTTTCTTCCTCGCTCCGCAGCGTCAGTTCTCAATTTGAGAAAACTCTCCACTCTCTCCTATCCTGCAATATATTTGCCGACCTTCGGAATCTTCTGCAAGAGAATGGCGACAATCGCTGTTGCGACAAAGCCTGCAACTGCCGATAATACAATCTCCACAGGGGTTGTCCAAACACCCAAAATACCATCAGTACCTACGCCCAGCCAGCCACGAATCGCTCCGCAGATTGGCACCAAGATAAGGAGGTGCATCAGGTATACGCCATAACTTGCCTTCGATACCGGCAAGAGTACCTTCTGATAGAACTTGCCACTGCACTTAATCTTCTTAAAGAGAAGCAACCACGCCACAGTCATCAGCACCACGCCCACGGTGTCGTTGTACCAAGTGGTCTCCCACCATACTGCCTTCTCGACCAAACCTTCAACTGGAAATACGCCATTTGCGGTCTCGAATACTCGGCGCACAAAGCCGCCAAAGACTACCGCAAAGCCTGCCAAGAAAGATGGCACGGCGATAGCCAGAGTCCTCTTCCACGACAATTCGCCCACAAAGCGGCGGAGATACAAACCGAGAAGCAGATAGCCCATAAAGCCACTCATATAGTAGAACACGCCGTAAGCATTCCAACTACACTCGCCCCACAATGGGAATATCGCCTGACGAGGAAGTCCCGACACACCATAGATAACAGACTGCGCCTCGTAGCCACCGCCAACATAGTCGCGTAGCAGAGGAATAAACGAGGTGAAGAGGCAGATTGCAAGATAGACCTGCAACTCGCGCTTGCCAACCCTCTCTGCCCACGGCGAGAGCAACGGCATCAGCAGATATACGCCAATAAGCATATAGACAAACCAAAGGTGTCCTGCTGCGTAGTTAAAATTCAGAAGCAGGTTATTAAAATTCTCGACAGGTTCATTCCACACCAAGGCATAGACCGAAGTCCAGAGCAGGAACGGCACGAGTATTCGCACTGCACGGCGGCGAACAAACTCCCTTGCCGAGTAGTGCAGCGGAAACTGCAAGTAACTCGATGCCACTACAAACAAAGGTACGCACGCGCGCACGAATGAGTCGAAGAACGATGCCCACACGGCATCTGTTTCGGTTAGAATCAGTGAGCCCTGACCTCCGAGATAGAAAGGCTCGGTAGCGTGAACTACAATCACCATAAAGCAGGCTGCCACGCGCAACCAATCTACCCATACAACACGGTTTTCAGTTTTAAGTTGATTCATACCTTATATGCATATACTGTTGTACAAAGGTAGTGAATTTGTGATATAAAGTATCTATTCGGTGAAAAAAATTAGGAGTTATCGATTATCAATTGCCAATTACCAATTAATTTTATATCTTTGTGCGCAATTAGAAACAAGAACATACCTTGTAGTTATGTTGAGCAGAAGAGTACTCAGAACAAAAGTTGTAAAGGCTGTCTATGCCTATGTGCAGTGCGAGGGATTGACTCCTGCCGCGAGTGAGAAGAATTTTGTCCTCTCCATAGACCGAGCCTATGACCTCTATTTCCACCTACTTGCACTCGTTCCCGCAGTTGCCGAGTATGCTGCCGAGCGTATCCGTATCGGCGAGAATAAGAAGTTGCCTACATACGATGACCTGCACCCAAATCGCAAGTTTGTGGATAATAAGGTTGTCGTGCGCCTCGCCGAAGATGAGGGGTTGCAGGCGGAACTTGCAAGTCGCAAACTTTCGTGGAATAATAACCGTGACCTTATCGTGGCACTCTACAATGCCCTGATTCGTCAGTCATTCTACCAAAAATATATGCTCTCGCCGGAGCGTTCCTTCCGCGAAGATGCACAACTCGTGTCGGATATATATATGACGATGCTCGAAGATTTCGAGCCTCTCGAATCGGCATTGGAGGAGCAGTCTATATTGTGGAACGATGACCTCGGCTTCCTGCTTACAATGGTGTCGCGTACGGTGTTGTCCATGCGCGAGAGACATGAGACAATAAAGGTTATGCCGCAGTTCAAGAGCGAGGAGGACCTCGAATATGCAAAGTCGTTGTTACGCAATGCCGTAGCGGGCTATGAGCGCATATCTCTGATGCTCGACAATACAATGGAGAATTGGGATATCGAGCGTGTGGCATTGATGGATAAAATTATCCTTGTTACAGCCATCACCGAGGCGGAGAGTTTCCCTTCGATACCTGTGCGCGTGACCATGAACGAGTATATCGACATCGCCAAGTGCTACTCCACAGCATCGAGCGGTAGTTTTATCAATGGCGTTCTTGACCGCGTTATTACCCGACTGACGGACGAGGGTAAGATTATGAAATCGGGCAAGGGACTATTATAAAATCGTTCTGATGAGTTCTTTTTGCACAAGTCTGCGGATAGCAAAATGCTTACATAGGTCTACTATGCTCCGCTTTTGCTCCCTTGCCTTGCACAAAAATAACTCAATCATCTACGATTTTAAAATAAATGCCAATGGCTAATGGCCAATGGCTAATAGCCCTAAAAAACATTGGCAAAGAAATTGAAATAAACAACTGATTAACTAACAATAAAAAAATTCTACAACTATGATTAAACTTTTGGAGGCAGCAGCACCGCAGGCAGGTTTAGGAGGCAACCAATGGTCGTTCTGGGTAATGATTGGTGCCATGATTCTCATCATGTACTTCTTTATGTGGCGTCCCGAGTCGAAGCGCCGTAAGGAGATGCAGAAGTTCCGCGAAGGACTCAAATCGGGCGATAAGGTTATTACCGCAGGTGGTATCTACGCCGTAGTAAAGAAGGTTGAGGAGACAACTCTCCTTATCGAGGTAGATAGCAATGTAACCCTCCGCATCGACAAGACGATGGTGGTTGCGGCGCCTGCTCCGGCAGAGAAGAAGTAAAAATCGTTCTGATAAGTTCTTTTTTTGTACAAGTCTGCGGATAGCAAAATGCTCACATAGGTCTACTATGCTCCGCTTTTGCTCCCTTGCCTTGCACAAAAATAATCTCATCATAAGCGATTTTTTGGGGTTGACATGATAAATACCCCCAATCGAAAAGAAAAAATCGGATATTTAGGTATCCGATTTTTGCTTTTTATAAGAAAATCACTATCTTTGTGACTGGTGATTAAACTAATCTGAAATATAATAAGAGAGTACTATGAAAAAATTAATTCTTTCGGTTGTTGCCCTTGCAGTGGCAACTTGTGCATTCGCTCAAAAGCAGAGCGAGATGATGACTTGGGAGGAGGCTACGCTCAAAGCGAGTGAGGTGCTTGCAACGCTTTCGCTCGAAGAGAAGATAGAGATGACCCACGGTCACAACAAATTCTTCCTTCCGGGTGCTCCTGCAAAGGGACTTCCTCATGTATATATGGTGGATGCTTCGGCTGGCGTGCGTATCAACCACGACCTTACAGACCGAAATGAGGTGCGTCATCCTTCGAAGACAACCCAATTTCCTGCAAATATTATGCTCGCTTCGACCTTCAACCCTGAGTTGGCAAAGTCGTATGGCGAGGCTGTGGGTTGGGAGACTCGTATGGCAGGTGCTGGTGTATTGCTCGGCCCCGGTATGAA
>JAZRJD010000022.1:0-22523 GCA_045645625.1 Alistipes sp. | reverse complement strand
ATCTCTTTTTGACCGCCACGCGCTATCTCCTCCGCCTGCTTCACCGCCTCGGCAATCGGAGTGTTTCGACTCGCTCCACGGGCGTTGTGAATGGTGCAGTAAGCGCAGCAGTAGTCGCAACCATCTTGCACCTTCAAAAAGGCACGAGTGCGGTCGCCAGAAGAGAAGGCCGAGAAGAACGAAGTTATCTCGTCTGTTTCGCACGAAAAGACCTTCGTTTTGCCTCGCTCGGTCAATTTAAGTACTTCTTTATATAAATCGCCTTTATTGTTGTTACACAACACAATATCCACGCCTTCAATCTCTGCGATTTCATAGGGTTTCAACTGCGCATAACAACCCGTAACAGCGATGATTGTATCGGGATTTCGGCGATGAATTTTGCGTATCAGATTGCGACATTTTTTGTCCGCCTGCGCCGTAACCGAGCAGGAGTTTATGACCGAAATATCGGCATCTTCGTTGGTGCCGACACGCACAAATCCTCCCGCCTCGAACTGGCGAGCAATGGTCGAACTCTCCGAAAAGTTGAGCTTGCAACCAAGTGTATGGAAATTGACCTTGCGCATAACTTTGGCAAAGATAGAGAAAATTTAAGAATTGAGAATTAAGAATTAAGAATTTTTGTTTACAGAATGGCGCAAGAGAAAGAAAATTATAAGAGATTAGAGATACACACTTACTAAATAAAAAAACCTCGCAAAATTTGCAAGGTTTTTTTTCGCCTATCTACAAGCTTTCTTCTTGGTTTCTTCTACATAGTCTTCTCCATTGCAGAACTTACACTTTCTGTGAACATTATATGTCGTAATCTTGTATGTCCTAACCTTACCACCATCCTTTTTATGCTCATAGTCAACACCTATTTGCTGTTTGCTCTGCGTTTGCATAGCCATTTTCTTCCTGCAATGCGGACATCTGGTATAAAAGGTATGAGCAAAATATGCCAAACCAAGCAAAAGCACCAAGGTTGCCGACAATATTACCACCACGCTCCAAAATGGTAATTCACCAGCATACTCACCGTACTCACCGTTATTATTGATAATAATAACAAGAGCGAGCGCTGCCGTTGTTAAACCAGATAAATTGAGCGCTGTTTTTCTAAAAAAACCTGCAAAAGTATTCTTTGTTTGAAGCATAATCTTCTATATTTTATATTGTTTAATAATTTTGTCCGCTATACTGCACTGTTTGAGTTGTTATGGACAGAGCATAAAAAGAGTGCGGACTAAATTCTTCTTATTGGATTCTGCGGTCTTCCACAACCTTGTCCCCAAATAACGGAATAAAGCCCACACCAAAGTACATAGTGTGAGCGTCAAACTTTATTCCATGGGGACTATCAAAAAGTGGAAGTTTCAGAATCCCAAAATAAGTTATAAACGCTTTTTATCTCTATATGTCCTTTTATCTGCTATTTAACCATAGGCAATAAAATTTTGTTTTGTAACGCAAATATAGCAACTTATTTTCAAAAGTAGCAAAAAAGTACCTTTAATTTTTAATTTCCAATTCTCAATTCTCAATTTTAATTCGTATTTTTGCGTGTAAAAACACGCAAAAATATGGAATTTATCAACGATATACTCCAATACAACTACCTGTCGAATGCGCTGATGGCGTGCGTATTGTCGGGCATAACTTGCGGAATTATAGGCACATATATCGTGGCACGCAGAATGGTATTCCTCTGTGGTGGCATTACCCACGCCTCGTTTGGCGGTCTTGGCATTGCATTCTACTTTGGTGCAAACCCAATTCTCGGAGCAACAGTTTTTGCCATTCTCTCGGCTCTCGGCATCGAGTGGAGCAACTCTCGCTCGAAAATTCGCCCCGACTCCGCTATCGGAATGGTGTGGGGTATAGGTATGGCGATTGGTGCATTCTTCATCGCCTTGCGCCCAGGTTACACATCGGGCGATATGGCAAATTTCCTCTTTGGAAGCATTCTGACCGTAACAAATGGCGATATCATCGCTCTGGCGATACTCTCTATTGCGTTGATTGTGGGTGCGTTTTTGTGGCACCGCCCGATAATGTTCACCGCCTTCGACCGCAACTTTGCCGAGGCTTCGGGAGTGCCGACAAAGGTCATCTCCTATGCAATGGCGGTCATCACTGCACTAACAATCGTGCTTTCGATTCGCACGATGGGAATTGTACTGCTTATTTCGCTCCTGACAATGCCTGTGGTGACGGCAAATATCGTATTCAAAGATTACAAAAAAATTATCCCCGCAGCGGTGCTTGTCGCTGTGATTGGGGGAGTTACGGGCATTGCGTTGAGTTATCACGCCGAAGTGCCATCGGGTCCAGCGATAATTTTCATGCTCACTTTGGAGTTTTTAACAATAAAATTGTTATCTTTGTGGGTTAAACGACCAAAACTAACAAAAAACAGAGTTGCATAGACGACAACAATGAAGAAGATACATCAACTTGTTCTAAAATCATATCTCGGTCCGCTGGTGCTGACCTTCTTTATCATCATCTTTATCCTGATGATGAACTTCGTATGGCGATATATTGACGAGTTGGTGGGTAAGGGTTTGGACCCGACAGTTATCCTCGAACTTATCATGTACGCCACAATCAATATGATTCCGATGGGTTTGCCATTGGCTATTCTGCTGGCTACGATTATGACGATGGGCAACCTCGGCGAAAACTTCGAATTGTTAGCGATGAAGTCGGCAGGATTGTCGCTGATGCAGATTATGAAGCCTCTGTTTTGGGTTATCGGCATTATCTCGTTCGCCTCGTTCTTTATCGTGAACGACCTCGTGCCGTGGGCAAATAAGAAGATGTTTGCCACCCTCTACGATATCAAACAGCAGAATGAGGCTCTCGAATTTCAGGACGGATTATTCTTCAACGGCATTGACGATATGAGTATCCGTGTGGAGAAGCAGGACCCAAAGACGAAACTTCTCACGAAGGTACTTATCTACGATAACCGCGCCCACAATGGCGATATGACGACCACGATTGCCGATTCGGGTTATATTCGCCTGACCGAGGACAAGAAATATCTGCTTGTAACGCTCTTCAATGGCGAGACCTACGAGCAGAGTCGCAACTACCAATGGTACTCGAAGAGTTCGTTGCGCCACCACAAGTTCGAGCGACAGGACGGAAAAATCCCGATGTCGGGATTTGATTTCCAGCGCAGTGACGAGAATATGTTTGGCAACAACAGCCAGACGATGGATATAAACGACTTGCAGCACAACATCGACTCGCTCGATATGCTGGTATCCGACCTCACGACAACCGCCTACAATCCGCTGTTGCGCGACCAGATATTTGAGCAGGACCCCGATGGTGTGGCTCCACGAGATTCGGTAGAGATAGATCGTTCGCAAAAGACCTTCGAGGCTCGACTATTCGACTCTGTGCCGAAGTTATCCACACGCTCGAAGGATAGGGTATACGAGAGTGCCTTGCGCGCAGCACGCAGTTCGCGAAATATGTTCTCGTTTGACGAGAGCACCTCGAAAGAGGCTCTGAATCAACTCTATCGCAGTAAGAACGAGTGGCATCGCAAACTGACACTTCCGATTTCGATTTTGATATTCTTCCTTATCGGCGCGCCTCTCGGAGCGATTATCCGCAAGGGTGGCTTGGGTATGCCGATAGTTATCTCGGTGATATTCTTCGTTATCTATTACATTATCTCGATTTCGGGCGAGAAGTTTGCGAAGGAAGGTACTTGGAGTTCGTTGCTCGGAATGTGGATTTCGGCACTTATCCTCACTCCGTTAGCGATTTATCTCTCGCACAAGGCAAATAACGACTCGGCACTGCTCGATATAGACTGGTATATCGGTCGCTTCAAGCACTACCGCGACAGATTGATGGCGAAGATGCCGGAAAAACTTAAACGGAAAACTAAAAAGGCTAATGGCTAATGGCCAATGGCTAAAAGCCTCTGAAATTTATGAATGCAAAAGATATTCGCATAGTATTTATGGGTACGCCCGAATTTGCAGTGCCTTCGTTGAAGGCATTGGTCGAGGGTGGCTACAATGTTGTGGGTGTGGTAACAATGCCCGATAAGCCCGCAGGTCGCGGTATGAAGTTGCAGGAGAGCGATGTTAAGCGCGCAGCCAAAGAACTTGGTATCCAAACCATTCTCCAACCCGAAAAGTTGCGTGACGAGGAGTTTTTGGCGGCTATGCAAGCATTGCAACCCGACTTGGGCATTGTAATTGCGTTCCGTATGTTGCCCGAAGTGGTTTGGGCAATGCCTCGCTTCGGAACATTCAACCTCCACGCATCGCTGCTCCCAGAGTATCGTGGCGCAGCACCAATAAATTGGGCGATTATAAATGGCGATAAGGAGAGTGGCAATACGACCTTTCTCCTCAACCACGAGATTGACAAGGGTGCAATTATCGGTCAGCAACGCACGCCGATTGGCGATGAGGAGTGCGTGGGCGATTTGTACGACCGTCTGATGACGATGGGCGCGGAGTTGGTCGTGGAGAGTGTTGAGAAGATTGCCGCAGGCGATATCAACCCGATAGAGCAGCCGCAGGAGGATGCAAATCTTCGCCCTGCACCAAAGATTTTTAAGGATATGTGCAAGGTTGATTGGAGCGCGAACGGCACGCAGATTGTCAATTTCGTGCGCGGTCTGTCACCTTATCCCGCAGCGTGGAGCATTTTGCAGCGCGGCGAGGAGGAGTTATCGGTTAAAATTTTCAAGGCTCGTTTTATCGCAAAATCGCATTCGGCAAAGGTGGGCACCATATTTACCGACAACAAAACCTATATCGAGGTTGCGTGCGCTGATGGCGTGATAGCAATTGAGGAGTTGCAGGTAGCAGGCAAGAGGCGTATGGCGGTACGCGATTTATTGCTCGGCTACCAAATGCAGAATGCAGAGTTTAAGAGTTAGAAAAAGTAGAAAATGAAGAGGAGCATCGCCATATTACTATTTGTATTCTCGCTTCTTCACCTCTCGGCACAACCTATTTATCCGAAGGCGGGAGAGGACTGGAAGCAGGTTAAACCGTCAAAATATGGTTACAACAACAATAAGATAAAGAGGTTGCACCGCTATATTGCCGACTCCATGAACACCACAAGTGTAATGGTAATTGTCGGCGGCGAGTGCATTCTCAAATATGGCGAAGTAGACCACATAAGTTACATTGCATCGTGCCGCAAGAGTGTACTCTCTATGCTCTACGGCAAATATGTGGAAGATGGTACGATTGACCTCGACAAGAGGCTTGACGAGATAGGTATTACCGACCACGGAGGGCTGCTCCCTATCGAGCAGAGGGCAAAGGTGCGCCACCTTATTCAGGCTCGTTCAGGCATCTTCCGCCCGGCGGCAAATTCGGGTAGTGCAATGGATAATCCGAAAAGAGTTCCGGCACGAGGCTCAAAGGAGCCCGGCTCGTACTATTTATACAACAATTGGGACTTCAACGCCGCAGGTACCATATTTGAGAAACTGACAGAGAAGAGCATATACGATGCACTGGAAGAGGATTTAGCAATACCAATGGGCTTTCAAGATTGGGATAGGTCGATACACAAGCGCACAGGCAACAAGAAGAAGTCGATGCACCTTGCCTACCATATCCGAATATCTACACGCGATATGGCGCGCATCGGATACCTTATGTTGCGCAAAGGCAAGTGGGAAGATAGACAACTTATCTCGGAGAGTTGGCACAAGGAGATGCTTACCCCTTGGACCTCTCGCGAAGAGGTAAGCAAAGGGAAAAAACGCAAAGGTTTATTTGGGTATGGCTATATGTGGTGGCTCTACGACACCGATATTCCGGAGTTGAAGGGTGCGTATACAGCCAGCGGATTTGGAGGACAATATATCACCGTTATTCCCGAATTGGATATGGTTATTGCCCACAAGACAGACTTTTCGAATGGTCGTCCAAAGACAAAATCGAGCGAGTTCAGAGAGATGATGTTCAAACTCTTTGCCGCTCGAACACAAAAAAGCAAAAAGAGTTTGACTAAGAAGTAGAGTTATTACGATTAACTATAAATTTTTAACATTATGAAAAAGCACAATTTCAGCGCAGGACCTTCGGTGTTGCCGGAAGTAGCCCTCGAAAACGCAGCAAAGGCGATCTTTGATTTCAACGGAACAGGTATTTCGGTACTTTCATACTCGCATCGCACAAAGGAGTTCGAGGCAGTTTTGGCAGAGGCAAAGGCTCTCTTCCGCGAGTTGCTCAACATTCCGGAGAACTATCAAATCTACTTTGTAGGTGGCGGTGCAAGCACACAGTTCTTCCAGATTCCGGCTAACTTCCTCGGCAAGAAGGCTGGATATGTAAATACGGGCGTTTGGACCAAGAAGGCTATCAAAGAGGCTAAATTCTACGGAGAGGTAGAGGTCGTTGCTTCGAGCGAGGACAAGAACTTCTCGTATATTCCAAAGGGATTTGAGATTCCTACCGACTTGGACTATCTCTACATCTGCACAAACAACACAATCTATGGTACTGAATACAAGGAGGATATTGACTGCCCTGTACCTCTGTTTGCAGATATGTCATCGGATATTTTGAGCCGTCCTGTCGATGTTTCGAAGTATGCTCTTATCTATGGTGGTGCACAGAAGAACCTCGCTCCTGCGGGCGTTACATTCGTAATAGTTCGTGACGATATGCTCGAAAAGATTGCTCGTCCATTGCCAACTATGGTAAATGTTAAGACTCATGTCGAGAACGACTCGATGTTCAACACTCCGCCGGTATTCCCAATCTTCGTCTTGAACGAGACTTTGAAGTGGTTGAAGTCTATCGGTGGCGTAGAGGAGATGTATCGCCGCAATGTCGAGAAGGCAGAGTTGCTCTACAATGAGATTGAGCGTAACTCGTTGTTCCGCCCAACCGTAGAGAAGGTGGACCGTTCGTTGATGAATATCTGCTTTGTGATGACCGAGGGCAACGAGGAGTTGGCTCCGGAGTTCTTGGAGTTTGCCAAGGAGCGCGGCATGGTAGGTATCAAGGGACACCGATTGGTAGGAGGTTTCCGTGCGTCGTGCTACAACGCTTTGCCAAAGGAGTCGGTAGAGGCATTGGTGGCTTGCATGCAGGAGTTTGAGGCTCTTAAAACCAAGTAGGAGATGCCAACCATCGTTCCCTACACATACGAGAAAAAAGAGGAGAGAGTAATATATTTCACATCATTATTGAAGGGTATGAAAGTTCTTATTGCAACCGAAAAGCCGTTTGCCAAAGAGGCGGTAAATGGCATTAAAGAGATTTTGCAGGCGGCAGAGTACGAGGTCGTACTGCTCGAAAAGTATGCAGACAAGGGCGACTTGCTCGCTGCCGTAGCCGATGCAGATGCTATGATTGTGCGTAGCGACAAGGTTACAAAAGAGGTGTTAGATGCTGCAAAAAACCTCAAAATCGTTGTTCGTGCCGGCGCAGGCTTCGACAATGTAGATTGCGAGGAGGCGAAGAAGCGAGGTATCGTGGTGATGAACACTCCGGGACAGAACTCGAACGCTGTGGCGGAGTTGGCACTCTGCTTTATGGTCTATATGTCGCGTAACCAACTCACTCCGGGTACAGGTCACGAACTTATCGGCAAAACGCTTGCTATACACGCCTACGGCAATGTTGGCAAGTTGGTAGGTCGCAAGGGTAAGGCTCTCGGTATGAATGTTATCGCCTACGACCCATTTATCTCGGACGCTGCCGTATTCGAGGCTGATGGAGTTGAGAAGGTTGATTCGGTGGAGGAGTTGTACCGCCGTGCAGACTTCCTCTCGTTGCATATCCCTGCAACGCCACAGACCAAAGGCTCAATAGGTTACGACCTCGCAATGTCGATGCCGAAGGGTGCTACACTCGTAAATACCGCCCGCAAGGAGGTTATTGATGAGGCAGGTTTGGCGAAGGCTTTGGAGGAGCGCGAGGACCTGAAATACATCACCGATGTTGCGCCAGATGCAGCAGCCGAGTACGCTGAGAAGTTCGGCAAGCGTTACTTCGGAACACCGAAGAAGATGGGAGCCGAGACTGCCGAAGCAAATATCAACGCAGGTTTGGCAGCGGCACGACAGATTGTGGATTATTTCGTAAATGGCGTTACACGCTTTCAAGTGAATAAGTAGTATATGGTACGCATTAAACCATTCAAAGGTATTCGCCCGCCGCAGGAGTTGGCAAAGGAGGTTGCTTCGCGACCTTACGATGTTTTGAACTCGGCAGAGGCAAAGGCAGAGGCGACAGAACGCTCTCTGCTCCACATTATTAAGCCCGAAATTGACTTTGAGCCTATCGCAGACGAACACTCGCAGGAGGTCTATGACAAAGCGGTCGAGAACTTCGCTGCATGGCGCGAGAAGGGTTGGTTGCAGCAAGACGAAGCAGAGCACTACTATATCTATGCCCAGACGATGGACGGTCGCACGCAGTATGGTCTTGCAATGTGCTGTCACTTCGAGGATTACCTCTCAGGAGCAATCAAGAAGCACGAACTTACCCGCACCGACAAAGAGGAGGACCGCATGAAGCATGTCCGTAACCAAAAGGCCAATATCGAGCCTGTATTCTTCGCCTATCCCGACCATGCAGAGATTGATGCTATTGTGGCGGAGGTAACAAAGGCGGAGCCGGAGTACGACTTCGTGGCAGAGGACGGTTTCGGTCACACTTTGTGGGTAGTTCCTACCGAGTACAACGAAAAGATTACTGCCATTTTCGGCACTATTCCTGCACTCTATGTAGCTGATGGTCACCACCGTACCGCTGCGGCAGCGCGCGTAGGAGAGGAGTGCAAGAACAAGAATCCGCACCATACGGGCGAGGAGGAGTATTGCTACTTCTTGGCGGTTACATTCCCAGAATCACACCTCCGCATTATCGACTACAACCGTGTTGTAAAGGATCTGAACGGACTCTCCGAGGAGGAGTTCCTCGCTGCTCTGAACGAGGATTTTGTAGTGGAGAAGCAGGGTAGTGATATATACAAACCTGCGGCGTTGCACAACTTCTCGATGTATCTCGGTGGCGAGTGGTACAGCCTCACAGCGCGTGCTGGTCGCTACAACGATTCAGACCCTATCGGAGTACTCGATGTTACGATTTTGTCGAATTTGGTACTCGACAAGTTGCTCGGCATTGCCGACCTCCGCACATCGAAGCGCATAGACTTTGTGGGTGGTATTCGCGGTCTTGGCGAGTTGCAGCAGAGGGTTGATTCGGGCGAGATGAAGGTAGCATTTGCGCTCTATCCTGTTTCGATGCGACAACTTATAGACATCGCTGACACGGGCAATATCATGCCTCCGAAGACCACTTGGTTTGAGCCAAAGTTGCGCTCGGGAGTTGTTATCCATTCATTTGAATAGCAGAGAGTTATGAAGAAGATACTACTAACAATCATAGCGGCAGCACTTATGCTGCCGCTATCGGCACAGACACAAAAACATGTCGAGTGGAGATTTACGGCAAAGAGTACCGCAAAATACCTCGAAGAGGGTAGTTACAAAGCCTCCGTTGGTAAGGGAACAATCGAGTTTGTCAGCAAGAAGGGCGTAACCCCGACCACTGCAAACAAGAGAAAGACCTACCCCGCAGTCGAGGGTGCACGCAAGGGCGATTATTGGCTTGTAAGCGTTCCTGTCAAGGATATCGAGGCGGGTACAGCGGTCGATTTGTGGTTTCCATTCCTTGCAGAGCCGAGCGATATGCCTCACCCCTTCGCTTTCGAGTACCTCGATGGCAAAGCGTGGAAAGCCGTATTGCCAGCCAACAAGAGGGAAGAAAATTGCTACTCGACGACTTCGAGCAAGTGGCCTCGCTTCCTCTGGCAGATCGTGCGCCTCGAAAATGGCATCAAAGAGGGTAATTTGCAGGTGCGCCTGCGCCACTGCGACAAGAGCGTAACAAAGAGTGCTCTGTATGGTGGAGGCAGCGGCTTATCCCCTAAAATTGTAGTTCACGACAATCGTATTCCGAGCGACACTACGCGCGTATTATTTATAGGTAACAGTTACACCTTCTACAATCTCTATCCGATGTTGATGAAGGAGATTGCTTGGAATGAGGGGCACTATCTCGACTGCACAACCTACCTCCACGGCGGATATACGATGAAGCAGCACCTTGCCGACCATGTATCGTGCGAAACCATTGAGCGCGGCGGTTACGACTACGCCTTCTTGCAGGACCAAAGTCTGCATTCGTTACGCATCGGCACCTCGGCAGATCAGGATGTTGTTGGCTATATGGGCAAAATGAAGGCAAAGGTTGAGCAACACAGCCCGAAGGCGAAGTGCATTATCGAACTCACTTGGGGGCGCAAAAATGGTAACGATGCTACCAAGCACAAGAAGTTGCAGGACCTTGTAGCGGCTCACCCCGAGTACTTTACAAGTTACGAGGCTATGCAGAAGGTTATCACTGCCAAGACTACCGCCATGGCGCAGGAGTTGGGCGCAGGGCTCTCGCTCGTAGGTGTGGCATGGGAGATTGTTCGCCGTGAACGCCCCGATATCGAGTTGTATGTCAAAGATTGCTATCACCCATCGTATGCGGGCTCCTATCTATCGGCAGCAGTGGGCTACCTCACGCTCTTTCCCGAGCCATTCAAGGCAGATACACCCGCTCGACTTAACCCCGAAGTCGCAAAGTATCTGCGTAGCGTAGCGGAGAGAGTAGTACTGGGGAATTGAGAATTGAGAATTGAGAATTGAGAGCTGAGAATTATTTTTTCAACTACTCACGACTCTCTACTAACTACTCACTAAAAAAGCCAATGGCTAAAAGCAGAAAAAAGTGCGAAAAATTTTCGCACTTTTTTTCTGCTTTTGACGCAACTTGTCAAAAACACCCCCTACCTTTGCATCGTGAAAGTAATGTTAAACCTTAAAATAATACAACTATGGGAACAGGACAGACTATCAGATGCAAGCATTGCGGTACGGAGTTTATCAACTTGACCGGACTGGGATTTATGGGAATACTTGACTGCGAAGATGGCTTTTGCCATGTCGAGACCGAAACGGCAATTCGTTGTCCGCAGTGTATGAAGCGACTAAACAATACCGAGGAGGAGTTTGAAGCACAGATTGTGGGGCAACTTTGTTGGGACTAAAATTTAGACGAGAGACTAAAGACGAGAGACGAGAGTAGATATATTTCGATAAAAAATAGCAAAAATTACGCTCTTTATCAAAAAAAATTCTTAACTTTGGAGAAAGTTTTTCCTTTGGAAAAAGAGATTAGAGAGAAACAAATAATGAAAACAGATATACTATGAGCGAAGTAACAACACAGAATGCCGAAAAGATGAAGGTCTTGAAGGCGGTAATGGCGAAGATCGAGAAGGACTTCGGCAAGGGCTCGATTATGCAGATGTCGAGCGAGAATGTAGAGAATGTTCCGGTAATTCCTACTGGCTCGATAACCCTCGATGTGGCACTCGGAGTGGGTGGCTACCCAAAGGGTAGAGTGATCGAGATTTTCGGTCCTGAGTCATCAGGTAAGACAACCCTCGCAATTCATGCAATTGCCGAGGCGCAAAAGGCGGGCGGTATCGCAGCATTTATCGATGCGGAGCATGCGTTCGATAGTTTCTATGCGCAGAAGTTGGGCGTAGATGTCGAGAATCTCCTCGTGTCGCAGCCTGACAACGGCGAGCAGGCACTCGAAATTGCCGACTCGTTGATTCGTTCGAGCGCAATCGATATTATCGTTATCGACTCGGTGGCAGCACTTACGCCAAAGGCCGAAATCGAGGGCGAGATGGGCGACTCGAAGATGGGCTTGCAGGCACGATTGATGTCGCAGGCATTGCGTAAATTGACCGCAAGCATCGCCAAGACAAAGACCGTCTGCATCTTTATCAACCAGTTGCGCGACAAAATTGGTGTAATCTACGGCAACCCAGAAACAACAACAGGTGGTAACGCCTTGAAGTTCTACGCCAGCATGCGTATCGATATCCGCCGGACATCGGTTATCAAAGATGGTGACGAGCAACTCGGAACACGCACCCGCGTAAAGGTTGTCAAGAATAAGGTGGCACCTCCATTCAAGAAGACAGAGTTTGACATCATGTTTGGCGAGGGCATCTCGAAGATTGGCGAGATTCTTGACCTTGCAGTAGATTTCGAGATTATCAAGAAGTCGGGCTCGTGGTTCTCGTACGGCGAGAAGAAGATCGGTCAAGGTCGCGATGCCGTGAAGGAGTTGCTGACCTCGGATAAGGCTTTGTGCGATGAGATCGAAGCAAAGTTGCGCGAGGCTATGATGCAGAAATAGAGGCTTTTATAAGCCACAACAAAACGAGAGCAGAGTACCGCCACCGTTCATCGGGCGGTACTGCTCTCAATATCGGTTTTTAGAGGTATAGGGTTATGAGCAATTATACTATCGATGACGAAAAAGTAATTAACGAGGCTTGGGAAAGGCTACTCGAATCGTGCAAAAAGATATGCAAGGGCGAAGATGATTGGAACTTCATCAAGCGTGCATTTTTCCTTGCAAAGGAGGCCCACTCGGGTGTTCGCCGCCGTTCCGGTGAGCCATACCTGCTACACCCGATAGCAGTGGCTCAAATCGTAGTAGATGAGATTGGCTTGGGTGTCAAGTCGGTCGTGGCAGCACTGCTGCACGATGTGGTCGAGGATACCGACTACACGGTCGAGGATATGGAGCATATCTTCGGCGCAAAGGTCGCCTCGATGGTCGATGGACTCACCAAGATGTCAGGAGTCTTCAATGCCGACACCTCGGAGCAGGCGGAGTATTTCCGCAAGGTCCTCCTAACCCTCTCGGACGATGTGCGCGTGATTCTTATCAAAATTGCAGACCGCCTGCACAATATGCGTACATTGCAGTATATGCCTCTAAATAAGCAGATTAAAATCACGGGCGAGACAATATATCTATTTGCTCCGCTGGCATATCGCCTCGGTCTGTATCCTATCAAAACCGAGTTAGAGGACCTCTGCATGAAGTACCGCTTCCCAGAGGAGTATGAGCGCATCAGCGGACTCTTGGCGGAGAGCGCCGAGAAGCGACAGGAGTATATCGACCGATTCTGCAAGCCGATTATCGAAATTCTCGACAAAAATAATATCAAATACGAGATTTCGGGGCGCGTAAAGAGCGTATATTCGGTGTGGACAAAGATGCAACGCAAGCAGATTCCATTCGAAGAGGTATACGACCTATTTGCCATTCGCATCGTATTCCAGACCTCGCCATTCCCATCGGAGAAGACTCAATGTTGGCAGATATACTCCAATATAACAGATATTTACGCACCGAAGCAGGACCGTATGCGCGATTGGATTTCGATGCCTAAGGCGAACGGCTACGAGGCTCTGCACCTGACCGTAATGGGACCCGATGGACACTGGGTGGAGGTACAAATCCGCACGCAGCGAATGGAGGATATCGCCGAGCGTGGTTTTGCAGCACACTGGAAGTACAAAAAGGCTACTTTATCGCAGAATGATGATGCCTTCGACACTTGGCTCAAAAAGATTCGCGATGCATTGAATAGCCCGACCGAGAGCGCAGTGGAGTTCCTAGACAACTTCAAGTTATCGCTATATACCTCTGAAATTACGGTATTTACACCAAAGGGAGAGCAGCGACAGTTGCCAAACGGTGCAACGGCGCTCGACTTTGCGTACGATATCCACACCAAGGTTGGCGACCATGCCATTGGCGCGAAAATAAACCATAAAATCGAGCCTATAACCAAGCCTTTGAAGTGGGGTGACCAGATTGAGATTATTACCGCCGACAGCGCAAAACCGAAGGCGGAATGGCTCGAAATTGTAACCACCACAAAGGCAAAGCAGAAGATTACGGCCTTCTTGAAGCGCGAACAGCAGAACAATGTCGAAAATGGTATTGCCCTGTTCGAGAGCAAGTTGGCGGAACATAATGTGGTGATGAGCGGTCGCGTTCTGCGCAAGGCGATGCAGGCGTATGGGTGCAAATACAAAGACGAGTTTTACAGCCATATTGGCGCAGGCATTATCTCGCTCGACAATATCGAGAAGGTACTGAAATCGTCTTCGACCAGCAAACTCCTGAAATTCTGGAAGTTGCGACAGGAAGATGACGATGATGACGAGATAGCCGACAGCGGCAAGCCGCAAACAGACGATAGTTTCGTTATAGCCTCGTGCTGCAACCCATTGCCGGGCGATAATGTCGTGGGATTTCGCGACCCAATAACCGGCAAAATCGTGGTACATAAGGCGACCTGCGATGAACTTAACCGCCTCGCTTCGCAGTATGGCAAGAATATCATCAAAGACAAGATAAAGTGGTCGCAACACAAAGCCACTGCCTACCTATCGACCATCGAGATTCGCGGTATTGACCGCATGGGTATGCTATCGGACATTACACACATCGTTTCGGACGATTTCAGCATCAATATGCGCGAGATTCACCTCCGTAGCCACGATGGTATATTCGAGGGCAATGTGAGCCTCTATGTGCAGGATGCGGATTCGCTACACGCATTGATGGACAAGTTCCGCAAGATAAAGGGACTCGAAAGCGTTAGACGAATCGAAAATAGCGAAAATGCGATGTAGTACCCGGAGCACACATTGCAGCAGAATGCGACAAATCGAACATTTTGTTACTAATTTAATAGAGACTAATTATAGAGTAAAATGGCTACAATTTTTTCACGAATTATCTCTGGCGAGATCCCAAGTTATAGGGTAGGGGAGAATGAGCATTTCTACGCTTTTCTCGATATTAATCCCCTCGCCAAAGGACACACCTTGGTTGTTCCAAAGCAGGAGGTCGACTACCTGTACGACCTCGATGATGAGACTTTACAGGGCATGATAATCTTCGCAAAGCAAATTGCACAAAAAATCAAGTCTTTTAGCGGCTGCAAGAGGGTGGCAACGGTGGTTTTGGGGCTCGAAGTGCCCCATGCACATATACATCTTATCCCTATGAATAGCGAAAAAGATGTCGATTTCAGCCGTGAAAAACTCGTTTTAACGCCAGAAGAGTTCAACGAAATTGCCTCGGCACTGAGAGAGTAGGGGAGTTATTAACAACTCTGTAACTATCTAATATGCAGGATAATACATTGTGTATATCCTGCATATTGCATATCTATATTTAACATAATACGGGTGATTTTTAGCCCATGAAAAAATGTGGGGTAGCCAACTAACCGAATTAGAAGCAAATATTCTCAAAACATCATTATCAAAGCACTATTATTTACATTTGTAAAATTATTACATCTGTAAAATCTTCGTATATTTAACATTTGTAATTACCAATAGCGTCATATTTGCCGCTACTGATTTACATTTGTAAAATGCACTGACTCTCCAAAATATCCGCTTTTACCCACCAGTATACCATTGTTCATTAGTTGAATTATACAAATCAAAGATATTAATAATCAGTGATTTACAAATTTTATATCAAGTAAAATATACAGCAAAGAAGTGTTTAGAGGTGCTTTTGTAGGTTTATAGACTATTCGAGGTAACAATAATGCAATACCGCTGTTATTATCAGTATTTTACACCTATTTATATAAAGTATAATATAAAATAGGACATATTCGACTATTTAACAGTTGTCGAGTTGTTAACATTTGTAACAACTGTTAACACTTATCAACATTTAACATTTGTATATTTTCGTTTGTTTATTTTGTAAATTTTATTTACCTTTGTAAAAACTTACGAAAATGGAGGAAAAACTGCGTATTTTGATGCAAAGTGAGAATTTGACGGCGAGCAGGCTTGCCGAAATTCTCGAAGTGAAGCCGGCTTCAATCTCTCATATTTTGAGCGGTCGTAACAAACCGAGTTTCGAATTGCTGTGTAAAATCGTCAATCGATTTCCGCAGATAAATCCATATTGGTTACTTGGCGATGCCGAGGAGATGCGCAATAAGAGTGTGGCAAATCCGACAGCAGCACCGGCTGCATCTTATCCATCGGGGACGCTCTTCGATTCCAGAGAGGAGAGATCGGATGAAGGCGCAAATTCGAACATTGCAGAGTCGAGCACAAATTTGAAGACTTTGCCACTCGGTCGTAATGACATCTCAAAAATTATAGTCATCTACAATGACCAAACTTTCGAGGAGTTGAGACCAAAGAGATCGTAGTCTCAAAAAAGTTGTTCAACGAAAAGTGCATATAAAAAATATAGGGTAGCGACTACCCTATATTTTTTATACCTTATATATAATGTTTTTCGGCGAAAATTCACGCACAATCTCACACATCTTGCAAAATATGCAATTCTCAGAGAGTTAAAATCGGCACAACAACGCGCCTAACTATCAGATAATCAGAAAAGAAAATCGCAACAAACGGTTTGACGAAATTTTGTTCATCTAACTATAATTGGCAAAATTGCACGCAACATTCCGAATTATTTTTAACTTTGTGGCATAATTGCGAACAGGAGTCGTATCGATATAGAATGAGGGCACGCAGATGGAACGATTTTTTCAGACCTCAACCACTCCACCCTCCTTTATGGGCTCTGTGGCGTAATATGTATATTATGTTAAATTTTATTTTGGAAAAAGTATCTATGGCTAAAATAAAGCAATTCTTGCCGATTCTTGCTCTACTACTATTCATTGGTTGTGCCGAGCGAAAAGTTGTTGTAGAAAATCGTGCGATTGTCTCAATTGCACCGCTTAAACCTCTGGTTGAAAATATCTTAGGCGATGACTTCGAGGTATCGGTGCTTGTGCCGCAAGGTGCTTCGCCCGAGACATTCGAGCCTACACCAAAGCAGTTGCGCGAGGTTGAATCCGCACGCTTTGTATTCGGCACCGGTTTACTCGAATTTGAGCAGGAACTTTTGCACCGCATTGCTCGTAACGAGCAGATTGTCAACCTTTCACAAGGCATTGACCTTATCGCTGGCACCTGTTCTCATGCGCACCACAGCCACACGGCAACCTGCGAACACGGCTGTTCGCACAACCACGCCAACCACGCCAACCACGCTCACGGCATTGACCCACATATTTGGTGTTCACCAAAGGCTCTCGGTAAGATGGCGGAAAATATGCATCACGCCATCACTCGCGAAATGCCCGACTCGACAAAGTACGAAGAGCGTTACACTACCCTATGTATCAAGTTGTTAGAACTCGATGAGGAGGTTGCCGAGATGTGTCGTCAATCGCCTCGCTCGACATTCTTCATCTACCACCCTGCCCTGACCTATCTCGCTCGTGATTACGGACTTACACAGGTTGCCGTTGAGCACGAAGGCAAGGAGCCGAGCGCAAAGCATCTCGCCCGCATCATTGAGCAGGCGCGTGCCGAAGGTGTGAAACATATCTTCTACCAATCGGAATTTCCTGCATCGTCAGTGGAGGTTATTTGCCGAGATACAAACGCTACTGCGGTGGAAATCAATCCATTAGAGGATAACATATTTGATAATATCCGCCATATCGTAACCCTTTTAACCGAGTAACCATGGAGCCAATTATATCGCTAAAAGATGTATCGGTGCAGTACGATGAAACGACCGCTTTGGAGAGTGTGTCACTCGACATCTATCCCGGTGATTTTCTGGGTATTATAGGTCCTAATGGCGGAGGTAAAACCACCCTTGTCAAGGCTATCTTGGGAGCCGTCCCGCATAAGGGCAAAATCACCTACGCCCCTACCCTTTCAGAGCGCGGACACCGCCTTATCGGCTATCTGCCACAACAGTCGGAGTTCGACCGCTCGTTTCCGATTTCGGTTGTGGAGGTTGTGATGTCGGGCTTGCAGGCAGAGAAGGGTTTGCTAAAACGCTATTCCGCAGCCGACCGCGCAAAGGCTATGCAACTGCTTGAAATGGCGGGAGTTGCAGATATTGCCAACCGTCAAATCAGCGAAATTTCGGGCGGTCAGATGCAGCGTGCATTGCTCTGTCGCGCTGTAATTTTGGAGCCGAAATTGCTGATTCTTGACGAGCCGACCAACTTTGTCGATAACCAATTTGAGAACGAATTGTACACCCTGTTGCGCCGTCTGAACGAGCGCATGGCGATAGTGATGGTGTCGCACGATATCGGCACGATAACGAGCGTTGTGAAGAGTATTGTCTGCGTAAATCGCACCGTGCATCGCCACGACTCGAATATCATAACTGCCGAACAATTAGAGAATTACCACTGTCCAATCCAAATTATTTCGCACGGTCATATTCCGCATACCGTATTGGAACAGCACCACTAAAAACAGAGATTTATTATGCTTATTCTTCAATTTTTATTTGTACTTGTCGCTATAATTGTAGGTGCCCGGCTCGGAGGTATCGGTCTTGGAGTTATGGGAGGCATAGGCTTGGCTATACTCACTTTTGTATTCGGCTTGGAGCCTACCACTCCGCCGATAGATGTCATGCTGATGATTGCAGCCGTAATATCGGCGGCATCGTGTATGCAGGCGGCAGGAGGTCTGGACTATATGGTCAAAATCGCTGAGCGTATCCTGCGCCGCAACCCTGCGAACATCACACTTCTCGCTCCACTGGTGACCTACACCTTCACCTTCCTTGCAGGAACTGGACATGTAGCATACTCGCTGCTACCGGTTATTGCCGAGGTTGCCACCGAGACGAAAATCCGACCTGAACGCCCTCTCGGAATTGCCGTAATTGCCTCACAGCAAGGCATTACTGCAAGTCCTATATCTGCGGCAACTGTCGCCCTTTTGGGTATGCTTACGGGCTTCGGCGTAGACCTGTTCGACATCTTGAAAATATGCATTCCTTCGACCATCATCGGTATACTCGCAGGTGCGCTCTACTCTATGCGCGTAGGCAAGGAGTTGGTAAATGATCCGGAATACATAAGCCGTCTGAAAGCGGGTTTGCTCGATAATTACCACACCGAACTTATCGATGTCAAAAACCTCACAAAGGCGCGACTCTCGGTAGTAATTTTCCTTGTTACTACCCTGCTTATCGTACTCTTCGGCTCGATACCTTCGCTTCGTCCATCTTTCGATGGCAATACGCTGGGTATGCCGTTACTCATTGAAATTCTGATGCTTTCGGCAGCGGCACTCATTCTGTTGGTTACTCGTACAAGCGGTATCGATGCCGCCAAGGGCAGTATCTTCTCGGCAGGCATGCAGGCGGTGATTGCCATCTTCGGAATTGCATGGATGGGCGATACATTCATCAATGGCAATATCGTAGAGTTGAAGGCTTCGATTGAGAGTATTGTTACACAGATGCCTTGGCTCTTTGGTGTAGCACTATTTGTGATGTCGATACTGCTTTACAGTCAGGCGGCAACCATTCGCGCCATTGCCCCATTGGGCATTGCACTCGGCATCTCGCCAATGATGATGATAGCACTCTTCCCGGCGGTAAATGGATACTTCTTTATTCCAAACTACCCTACCCTTATCGCGGCGATAAACTTCGACCGCACTGGCACAACACGCATCGGCAAGTGGATTCTAAACCACTCGTTTATGATGCCGGGACTTATCACTACGGTAGTTTCGCTTGCTGTGGGACTATTGCTGATACAGATATTTTAGAGATTGAGAAAGGGAGTGTCCAACAACACTCCCTTTATATCTCTGGTTACAAAAACTATCAAAAAATATTATAACTGCACTTTTATATACGCGGCACCGCTCGCCTCTGCGGCTTGCAGCCCAACTTCCGAATCCTCGAAAATCAGTGTCTCAGACGGGGTTACACCCTCTATCGCCATAGCCTTCAAGAATGCCTCGGGCGAGGGTTTGGGCTCGATAACATCGCACGAAGTGAGAAGACCATCGACCTTACCTTCGATACCGAGATGGCGCATGGCATTCGTTATATTTTCGGTTTGACCTGTCGAGACAATCCACACCTTACCGCCCTGTCGGCGAAAATCCTGCACGAAGTTCCACAGAGGCTCGTTTAGTCGCACCGAGTCGAAAAGTGTGGGATAGAGTTCAATTTTGCGGCGGCGTACGCGGTCGATATCTGCCTCGTTGGTGATGCCCAAGTCGCGTAGAAACTCGCCACATCGCACACCGAAATAGCGGCGTTCGTACACCTCTGCATCGAGAGTAATACCCTCCTCTTGCAGAGCCATCAGATAGGACTTGGTGTGAGCCTCTTTGGTCGAGGCAAGAGTGCCATCAAAATCGAGAATTATAAGTTTGGTCTGCATCTGCAAAAATGGTTAATCAAAAGACTGCATACCCGACTGTGCAATGCACATAATGCGCTGATACTCATCGGGTGTAAGTTCCATAAAGAAGTAGTGAATCGGGTCTACGCGAGTACCGTTGTGGCGCACCTCGTAGTGGAGATGCGGGGCAAGCGACAAACCCGAGTTTCCGGAGAGGGCAATGATGTCGCCACGCTGCACCCTGCGACCACGCTTAACCTTTACACTTTGGAGGTGGCTGTATGATGTTGTATAGCCGTTTTGGTGGTCTATAATCACGGTGATACCAGAGGTCGAATTTTTGCCCTTCACCTCCTTTACGACACCATCTGCCGTAGCAAAAATTCGCGTACCTTCGGGGATTGCATAATCTACTCCCTGATGCGACTGCAAGGTGCGATAAAATGGGTGCATCAGCGTTCCGTAGGCAGCAGTCAAGAGTGTCAGTTCGTGGTTTGTAACGGGCTGAATTGACGGAATGTTATTTCGCTTTGTACCAACCTGTTGCAACGCCTCATCGAGTTCCGTATAACTAGTTTCGAGAGCCTGCACCTTTGTATCCAATTCGTTGAGCGAGGTTTCGAGTATTGCAGACATATCGCGGTTACTCTTGTCGAGTAGCGACTCCTGCAATTCGACTCGCTGATTGTTGTACTCCGAATTGAAGTTGTATGGCTCCGAATCGAACATTATGGCGAAGATATTGCGGTCGCGCTCCACGACATTATCCACAACCACCGACAGCGAGTCATACTCGGCAAGCAGTGTCTCGTACTCGCGTTTCAGGCGGTCTGTCGAGTGTCGCAACTCATACTCGGCAGGGGTATCGAAGAGGAACGAGAATACCACATAGTAGAGCACAGCCGCGCCAAACCAAGCCAGCACCTGCAAGATGCGGCGGCTACGGCTCTTCTTTACCCTATTTTTCTCTATGCGCCCCATATCTAAATAGCCTCGTTAGATGTACCCTCATCGGTTTCGAGGTCAGAATTATACTTCATATTCTCCATCAGTTGACGATACTCATCGCTCGTCATATTGCGGTTAAAGTAGTTTACAGGATTGACCTGACGACCAAGATATATAACTTCGTAGTGCAGGTGTGGTCCCGTAGAGCCTCCCGTAGAGCCGACCTCGCCAATAAGTTGTCCGCGTTGTACCTTATCGCCCGGCTTGACAAGTATCTTTTGCAGATGGGCATAACGAGTCTTATATCCGAACTTGTGATTTATAACTATCTGTCGTCCATAGCCTCGGCGGCGTTTTCCTTGGTCAACTTTTTCGACCACACCATCACCCGTAGCATAGACTGGCACACCGTAGTCTGTGGACATATCCACGCCCTTGTGCATGGTGCGTATTTTGAGAATCGGGTGCCTCTTGCGCACGCCAAAGGCATAGAAGGCTTTGAGTTTCGTGCGGTCGATAGGCCAAATAGCAGGTATGGCAAGGGCCATCTTCTCCTTATCTCTCGCTAACGACTGCAACTCATCTAACGAACGCGACACGGCGTATGTTTGTCGTGTTACGGCATCGAGCGACTGCCAAGTCGAGGTCATCAACTCGGAGTACTCGTCACCCGTAAGTTCGCGATATTTTGTGTCGGGATAGGGGTTATACACCCCCTGTAACGACAATGAATCACTCGAAAATAGTGGGCGATAGACAAAGTGGTCGCGGTGGCGTATCTCGCCAACCCTACTCTGCATCGAGGCGATGCGGTCCTGCAAAATCTCATATTTCAATACGAGTTCGCGATTTGCTGCCGCTATGCGGTGCATCTTGGGGGTATAGAACAGGTAGGATATCGCCATATTCAATAGCGAAATAACGATAAAGCCAATCAACACTTGTCGCAAAATGTTGTATCGGTTTCTTCGTTTGGAGGTGCTTGCTGCACCTTTTATATTGCGAATATCCTCTTTCAAGGCGAAAAACTTTGTTATAATGGTGCAAAATTAACTATAATTTTGTACTTTTGCAACCGATTTGGCGCGTGCGCGTATGTGATAGCGCGTAAATCGATACTATAACGGATTGAAATTAAAATTATTATACATGATGACTTCTAAACAAATACGCCAAGCGTTTCTCGATTTCTTTGCAGGAAAAGAGCATTTGATTGTGCCTTCGGCACCAATGGTCGTGAAGAACGACCCAACTTTGATGTTTACCAATGCAGGTATGAATCAGTTTAAGGATATCTTCCTCGGCAATGCCGAGCGTAAGACTCCGCGTGCCGCCGACTCGCAGAAGTGTCTGCGTGTGTCGGGCAAGCACAACGACTTGGAGGAGGTCGGTCACGACACCTACCACCACACTATGTTCGAGATGCTCGGTAACTGGTCTTTCGGCGA
>JAZRJD010000021.1:0-5986 GCA_045645625.1 Alistipes sp. | reverse complement strand
TAACCTCGCAGCAGGTCAGAAGGGACTTTCAGTTGCGTTCGACCTCGCTACTCACCGTGGTTACGATGCAGACCACCCACGCGTAGTAGGCGATGTTGGTAAGGCAGGTGTATCTATCTGCTCGGTTGAGGATATGAAGGTGTTGTTCAACGGTATTCCACTCGACAAGATGTCGGTGTCGATGACTATGAACGGTGCCGTACTTCCAGTCCTCGCCTTCTACATCGTTACAGGTTTGGAGCAGGGTTGCACACTCGACCAGTTGGCAGGTACTATCCAGAACGATATCTTGAAGGAGTTTATGGTGCGTAACACTTATATCTACCCTCCAAAGTTCTCGATGAAGGTTATCGCTGACATCTTCGAGTACACTTCGAAGAATATGCCTAAGTTCAACTCGATTTCGATTTCGGGTTACCATATGCAGGAGGCAGGTGCAACAGCTGATATCGAGTTGGCTTACACCTTGGCTGACGGTTTGGAGTACTTGCGTGCAGGTATCAACGCAGGTATGTCGATTGACGCATTCGCGCCACGCTTGTCGTTCTTCTGGGCTATCGGAATGAACCACTTTATGGAGATCGCGAAGATGCGTGCAGCTCGTATGTTGTGGGCTAAGATCGTTAAGCAGTTCGAGCCTAAGAATCCTAAGTCGCTCGCATTGCGTACTCACTCGCAGACTTCGGGTTGGTCACTCACAGAGCAGGATCCATTCAACAATGTTGGTCGTACAGCTATCGAGGCTATGGGTGCAGCACTCGGTCACACTCAGTCGCTCCACACCAATGCGCTTGACGAGGCTATTGCCTTGCCAACCGACTTCTCGGCTCGTATTGCTCGTAACACCCAGATTTATATTCAGGAGGAGACTAATGTTTGCCGCACAGTTGACCCATGGGCAGGTTCGTACTATGTTGAGAGCCTCACCAACGAGATCGCTCACAAGGCTTGGGCTTTGATCGAGGAGGTTGAGAAGCTCGGCGGTATGGCAAAGGCTATCGAGACAGGTATTCCAAAGATGCGTATCGAGGAGGCTGCGGCTCGTACTCAGGCCCGTATCGACTCAGGCGAGCAGAAGATTATCGGTTTGAACGAGTACCGCCTTGCAAAGGAGGCTCCAATCGATATTCTCGCAGTGGATAACACCGCAGTTCGCGAGAGCCAGATTAAGCGTCTTAACGAATTGAAGGCTAACCGCGACCAGGCAGCTGTAGATAAGGCTTTGGCAGCTATTACCGAGTGCGTGAAGACAGGCAAGGGCAACTTGCTCGAACTCGCAGTTGAAGCAGCAAAGGTACGCGCTACCCTCGGCGAAATCTCGTATGCTTGCGAGGTTGAGGTAGGTCGCTACTCGGCAGTTATTCGTTCAATTTCAGGAGTTTATAGTTCGGCTATGAAGAAAGATGATAATTTCGAGAAGGCAAAGCAGATGTGCGCCGACTTCGCAAAGAAGGAGGGTCGTCAGCCTCGTATTATGATTGCGAAACTTGGTCAGGACGGTCACGACCGTGGTGCTAAGGTTGTAGCAACGGGTTATGCAGATATCGGCTTCGATGTAGATATGGGACCTCTCTTCCAGACACCTGCCGAGGCAGCAAAGCAGGCCGTAGAGAACGATGTTCACATCGTAGGTGTATCGTCACTCGCAGCAGGTCACCTCACCCTCGTTCCTCAGATTATCGAGGAGTTGGGCAAACTCGGTCGCGAGGATATTATCGTGGTTGTGGGTGGTGTTATCCCTGCACAGGACTACGATGAGTTGTATCGCGATGGTGCCGCAGCAATCTTCGGTCCTGGTACCAAGATTCCTGATTCGGCTATCAAGATGCTCGAAATTTTGAACGAGTAAACCCCTTGCGACAAGTCGCAATATAGAGAAGGAGGGCAGTAGAGATACTGCCTTCCTTTTTCTGTTGTCGGAACTCCGAGTGTGGTCAAGGCGCAACTGTGACAGTGGGAGATTGGGGTTGTGGGAACAATAGAACAATTTAACATAATAAAATTATTTTCATCTTCGTTCTATTGCCGAAAAATTATAGAATGAAGATGAAAAGTATTATTTCGAAAAGTTTGGAGAGCGCGATGGCGCAGGCGGTGTTCAATGCAGCACAGGTCGATACGCGATGCTCTCTGAAAGATTGTCTGATGTTGCAAATTCTTGCTTCGGAGGGGTCGATGGCTTATAATATATTGAAGGGATTGTTGCAGGATTGGCAACTCTTTCAGTTGAAGTTGCGATTGGAGCGTGTTGTCTATCGTATGGGGCACGACACCGCAACTCCCGATGAGTTCTACAAGGGTTATGCCGACCATCTTGCCGAGCGTTTTGCCGAAGCGGAGAGGGTTACGACAACTCACGCCGTAATCGATATTTTGGAGGACACTACTACCCTATCCTCGCGAATCTTCGCACTCTACAATATTACGGCGGAGATATTCTCTGAAAAGACGAGGGACGAAAGACGAGAGACGAGAGAAACCCCCTCCGCTACGCTCGTACCTCTAAAACATGGGGATAATGATGATTCGATTTTGGCGAAGTTTGGTACCGACATTACCGAGCAGGCGCGGCAGGGAAAAATCGACTCGGTCGTAGGTCGCAAGCGCGAAACGGAGCGCGTGGTGCAGATTCTCGCCCGCCGCAAAAAGAACAATCCCGTACTTGTGGGCGAGGCGGGTGTGGGCAAGAGTGCCATTGTCGAGGGTTTGGCATTGCGCATTGTGGCGGGCGATGTTCCGCATACTATCGCCGACAAGCGTATCTTCTCGCTCGATGTTGCCGCACTCGTTGCCGGCACAAAGTTCCGCGGAGAGTTCGAGGAGCGACTGGGACAGGTACTTGACGAGTTGCGCAGTCGTGGCGATACTATTCTCTTTATTGACGAGATTCACACCATTGTCGGAGCAGGTGCTACGCAGGGATCACTCGACACGGCAAATATCCTGAAACCAGCACTTGCGCGTGGCGAGATTCAGACCATCGGAGCAACTACCCTCGATGAGTACCGCGAGAGTATCGAGCGCGACTCGGCACTCGAACGCCGTTTTCAGCGTGTAATGGTTGAGCCGACCTCCGAGAGCGAAACACTTGATATCCTGCGTAATATCGCTCCACTCTACGAACAGCACCATACGGTACGCTACACCGAGGAGGCGTTGCAGGCGTGTGTGGAGTTGTCAGGGCGTTACATCTCCGACCGTCACCTTCCCGACAAGGCGATAGACCTTTTAGACGAGGTTGGAGCAACTGCCCACCTCAACCGCGAGGGTGCATTTACCGAGATTGGCGCGACAGAGGTGGCGCAGTGCCTGACGACCGCTACGGGGATACCAGCCGAGCAACTTACCGCCTCGGTAGCCTCTCACATACAGGGTTTAGAGCGACACCTAACCTCGCATATCGTTGGGCAGGAGGAGGCTCTGCGCCGTATCTCGCGCCACCTCTGTCGCGCACACTCGGGGCTGCACGATGAGCGCAGACCTCTCGGAGTATTTCTCGTGGCGGGACCTACGGGTGTAGGTAAGACGCTTATGGCAAAGGAGTTGGCACGCCACCTATTCGGCTCACGCGATGCCCTTATCCGTCTTGATATGTCGGAATTCGGCGAGGCGCACAATGTTGCACGACTTATCGGCTCCCCTCCGGGTTATGTCGGCTATGGCGAGGGTGGGCAACTCTCCGAAGCGGTGCGCCGCAAGCCATACTCGGTAGTGTTGCTCGATGAGATTGAGAAGGCGCACCCTTCGATTTTCAATACCCTGCTGCAACTCTTTGACGAGGGGCGACTGACCGATGGCACGGGGCGCACGGTTGATTTTCGTAATACGATAGTGGTGATGACCTCGAATATCGGCTCGCGCGAGGTGGCGGAGCGAGGCAACGGCATAGGTTTCGGCTCGGCATTGCAGAGATTACACTCGACCGCCGAGGCGGAGTATCGCCGTGCTGCCGAGCGTACATTCTCGCCCGAGTTTCTCAATCGCATTGACGAGGTGGTGCTCTTCGCTCCGCTCTCCGAGCGCGATGCCGAACAGATTGTTCGCTTGGAGATTAAGGCTTTGCAACAAAGAATTGAGAGGTTGGGATATCGTCTGCGCCTCACCGCCTCGGCACTGCGCGAGTTGGCAAAGCAGGGATTCTCACCCCGCTATGGCGCACGAGCAATACGCCGCACCATTGTCCGTGAGGTCGAGGAGCCGATTGCTGCAATGATTGTGGCGGGTGCACTCGCACCCGATACCGAGATTGTTATCGGCGCAACAAAGGGCAAGATAACGGTTAAACAACAGACGGTAAAGGCGAGTTGAGAGTTGAGAGTTGAGAGAGAAAAATAATTCTCAATTCTCAACTCTCAACTCTCAATTTGTTATATCTTTGCAGTCGTTTATGAGTTTCAAGCAGAAATATCTATCGAAAATCCCTGCGTTGTTGCGCTTGGCCGTGCCGGTGATGCTGGCGCAGTTGGGCTATATTGCGGTGCAGGTGGCGGATAGCGCAATGGTGGGCATGTATGGCGGAGAAGATGCGCTGCCCCTCGCTGCGGTGGCATTCGGAACGAGTATTTCGTGGATATTCTCCTTCCTCTGCATAGGTTTCACAATAGGCTTAACACCGATTATTGGCGAGTTATTCGTGCAGAGGCGTAAGCAGGAGATGGCGCACTACCTGCAAACATCGCTCAACCTCTACCCCATTTTTGGTGTGGTGTGTATGGTGTTGCAGATACTCTCCGAGCCGTTGTTGTACCATCTCGGACAGCCTGTCGAGGTGGTCGATATGGCTCTACCCTACTACCGTCTTATGGCGTATGGCTTGCCATTTGCAATGCTCTACGGCTCAATAAAGCAGTTCTTGGAGGGCGTAGGCAATACGAAGGCGGCAATGATTGTGGCAGTTATTGCAAATGCGGTAAATATCATCTTAAACTACATCTTCATCTTTGGCAGGTGCGGTTTCGAGGAGATGGGGACATACGGCGCAGGCTTGGCAACTCTTATATCTCGCATTATCAGCCCGATACTACTCGGCGCATACTTTGTTGCCTCGAAGCGATACCGCGAATACCTCGCTCTCTTCTCGCGAAATCGTAAGCGTGTGCGCAACTCGTTGCATCTGCTGAAACTCGGTTATCCGATTGCAGGGCAGATGGTGTTGGAGGCGTTGGCATTCATCGTTACGGGTATTATGATGGGCTGGTTTGGAGCCGAGGCAATAAGCGCAAATCAGGTGGGTAACACCTACGGAAATTGTACCTTTATGATGATTCTCTCGCTCGGCTCGGCAACCACAATCTGTGTGTCGCACGCCTTCGGTCGCCGCGATATCAACGAAATTGCCGATGTAGTGCGCTCCTCGTTATCGATGGCGGTGGTGTGGGGCGTGGGTGTAATTATCGCCTTTGTATCATTGCGCCATGTTATGCCACTGCTCTTTACCGAGAACAAGGAGGTTATCGCCCTCGCCTCGCAGATGCTGATACTCTATGCGACATATCAACTCTCGGACGCCGTACAGTGTATTATGGTAGGTATTTTGCGCGGGTTGCAACAGGTGAAGAGTATCGCCATAGTGGCATTTATCGCCTATATCGTGCTGAATATACCGGTTGGATACTTCGTAGCGTTCCACCTCGGAATGGGTGCTACGGGATTGATTGTGGGTTATATCGTGGGGCTTTCGACCGCCGCACTACTCTATGGTGTGCAGGTCTTCCGCTATATGCGCTATCTGCGAAAAATATCGTAATTGTACCATTTTACCTCGCAACTTTGCATTTATTGGAAAGTTTTGCTAATTTTGTAGAGAAAAGGTTGTTAGTGGTTGTTAGTGGTTGTTAGTGGAGTTTAACGACCGCAGGTTGGTGGAACAATTTACAAATTAGACCTCTGAGATAAAAAAATTAGAGGTAATTTAGGAAATTTTACAACAAGCAAGGCGACAAACCCGCAGCATAGTAAGTCTATGTGAGGAGTTTGGAGTCCGCAG
>JAZRJD010000020.1:0-38251 GCA_045645625.1 Alistipes sp. | reverse complement strand
TCCTCCTTAGTCTGGTTGTAAAGGCCCGACTCATTCTCAAACGCTGCCCAATCGAAATTCTCGACTGCTACTTTTGTATTCTCCATACAATCAAATTTTGCGATACAATCGCTCGTTAAAAAGTTAATAATTAGTGAATTACGCATGCACACGACGCTTATGCGCGCATGACACGGACTGCAAAGGTAGAAATTAAAATGCAAAATGCAAAATGCAAAATGCAAAATTCTTTGATTTTCAGCATAAAAAAGGTTGTTAGAGCCTTTTGCCCTAACAACCTTTGGTCATTTTTTGCAACCTGCCTACTTGATGAAAATCTCGCCCGAAGCAGGCTTCATCTCGGTCGAAACAGGGAGCAAAACCTCCTTCGAAATGTTGATTTTGTGCTTCAATGGAAGGGTCTGCGAATCGAAGCCGAGTAAGAGCTCGTAGTCGCCCTTAGTGAGCTTCCAAGCGTTCGCTTTCTCGTTGTAGGTCATCAAATCGCTCTTCTTGATAACTATCTCAACCACAGTCTTTTCGCCCGCCTGCAAGAGTGGGGTTTTCTTGTAGCCTCGCAACTCGATAGCAGGGCGATCAACCTCTGGCGCAAGCTCCGACGAATAGAGCTGAACAACCTGCTTTGCAGCCGCCTTGCCGATGTTCTTAACCTCGCACGACACCTTGTAGCCATCCTTTGTTTCAGCCACCTGCATATTGCCCATTTCGAACTGCGAATATGTCAAACCATATCCAAAAGGATATGCCACCTCCACCTTGCGGGTTGCGTAGTCACGATAGCCGACATAGATATCCTCCTCGTAGTTGGTGTAGTCGATGTTTTTAACATCGTAAATCTTGCCCAACTTCGAGATGTTGAAACGAGATTGGTTGTAGCCCGTTTCAGGCACATTGCGAGGGAAATCTTTTGCTGAGCGAACATCCTCATAGTTGATAGGGAATGTTGTCGGGAGCTTTCCACTTGGCGAAACCTTGCCGAGCAATACATCTGCCACCGAATTTCCGCCCTCCTGACCAGGCATCCAACATACGAGAATAGCATCCGCCTTATCTCTCCACGAAGCAATCTCCACTGGTGAGCAGATGTTCAAAATTACGACAACCTTTTTGCCTGCCTTGTGGAACTCACGACTTACTGCGGTGAGGAGAGCCTCCTCATCAGGGCGGAGCAAGAAATCTCGCTCGATATGGCGGTCAAATGCCTCTGCCGAGTTGCGACCGAAGGTGATGATTGCCACCTCGCTATCCGACTTGGCAGCCTTTGCGATATCGTCGTGGAGGTACTGAATCTCGTTTGGCAAAAGGTCGTAGACATACCACTTGCGCAATGCCTTCTGTGGCGCAAGACGCTTATTCTCATCCTCGATGTGCTTGATGTATTTTGCATCGAGCGAAGCATTAAGCTCGAAACCGTTGTTGAGCAAACCATCACGCAAATCGACAACATAAGGACGATTTACATCGCCAGAGCCCTTTCCGCCGGCGATGAAGTTGTATGATGTTGCACCGAAAAGTGCCACCTTCTTCTCTGCGAGAGGGAGTGAAACATTATCGTTTTTCAACAACACAAAACCCTCCGATGCCACCTCGCGAGTGAGCTTTGCGTGAGCCTCCATATCGGGCTTATTCGAGAACTTATAACCCTGGTAGCGAGGTGTTCGAACCACTAATTCGAGCACTCGTTTAACACAGATATCGAGGTCGCTTTCGGCAAGTTTGCCACTCTTTACCGCCTCTACAATACCCTCGTAGTGGAACATCTTGCCCGGCATCATAAGGTCGTTACCTGCGGCAATCTGCTTAACTACATCGTAGCCTCCGTTCCAGTCGGTCATAACCAAACCCTCGAAGCCCCACTCGTCACGCAAAATGGTCTCCAAAAGGCCCGGATCCTCCGATGCGTGGCGACCATTTATATAGTTGTACGAGGTCATAATTGTCCAAGGTTGCGACTCCTTCACTGCAATCTCGAAGTTGCGCAGATAGATCTCTCGCAAGGCACGCATCGACAAACGAGAATCGTTTGCCAAGCGGTTGATTTCCTGACTGTTAGCGGCGAAGTGTTTGAGCGAGGTACCAACGCCGTGGCTCTCCACTCCGTTGATCATTGCAGCCGCTGTTTTACCTGCCAAAAGCGGATCCTCCGAGTAGTACTCGAAGTTGCGACCGCAGAGCGGATTTCGCATAATATTTACACCCGGTGCGAGCAATATATCAACACCATACTCCTTAACCTCCTGACCAATTGCCGAGCCTACATTGTAGATAATCTCGTCGTTCCAGGTCGAAGCGAGGTGAATGCCCACAGGAAAACCTGTGCAGTAGTAGGTTTGCGAGTCACCTTTGCGAGTTGGCGAGATGCGCAATCCCGCAGGGCCGTCGGCAACAACAATGGCAGGGATGCCTAAACGAGGGATAGGGTAGGTTGTGCCCGCAGCACCAGGAATAATGCGACCTGTATAGCCCACCTCTCCTGCCATATCCTTGTTTTGTTCGAGGTGTCTGCCACCGACAACAAGGTGAGCCTTCTCTTCGAGGGTCATCGCTTTAATAACCTTGTCGATGTTTTTCGGCGTGAGCTGTGGCTGTGCCACTACTGCCGAAGTTGCAAAAATTGTTGCAATGCAACAAATGATAAGTTTTTTCATAAAAAGTTGTTTATTTGTTTGTTAATGAATTATACTTTCAAGAAAATCGTCTTTCGGTAGAGAATATAGAGGAACAGCGGAAAAATGGTGTCGTGGTGGGCAAAGCCGTGCCAATCGACATGGTGCATTGTCTGCGCAAGCCAACAATCGGCTCCGTTTGGGAAGAGCGAACATAGCGCAACAACAACTCCTGAGAAACCCATAATAAAGAGCATATCGAAGCCTCGCAAAGCGTCAATAGATTGTAGCCTTTGGTCTGTCTTCATCCCTTTTACAATTCCTAAATTTCCACAAAGATAGCAAAAAATATTATTTAATTCCGAAATCTTGCCTTTTGGAGAGAAAAACTAAAAGTTTTTTCTATCTTTGCAACTTGGTATGTGTGCGCATACGCACATGTGCGTGAAGACTATGCTCGAAAAACTCGCAAAACAGACGGCAATCTATGGTATCAGCACCATTCTCGGCAGAATGCTAAGCTATCTGCTGACGCCATTCTATACCCGCATCTTCGGCGTCGAGTCGTATGGCATCATCACCGATGTCTACGCCCTGATACCGTTTGCGCTCGTGGTGCTGACGATGGGTATGGAGTCGAGTTACTTCCGCTTTGCCGCAAAGGCAGAGTCGGAGGGTGGCAATGTCGAGCAGAGCAAACGCAAGCTCTTTGCTACCACTTGGGGCATAACTTCGTTGGCTTCGCTCCTCTTCTTTGCGGTGGTGTTTATCTTCCGCAATGAGGCGTCGGCTCTGATGGGCGAGGTCTATGCGGCAAATCCGCTCTATGTGGTCACCGTGGCGGCGATTGTGATGATGGATGTGGCAGCGTGCATCCCGTTTGCACGACTGCGTGAGCAGGGCAAGGCGCTGACCTTTGTGTCGCTCAAACTCTTCAATATCGTCTTGCAGGTTGGTTTGGCAGTGGCGTTCTGGGCGGTAGGCTTGTTCGACTCGGAGTTTGGTGTAGGCTGGGCATTTGTCGCCAATCTGTTGGCAAGTACCATAACACTCGTGGCGGTGATCGCTGCATCGGGGCGTATCAGCTTGCGAATTGATTGGGCGTTGTTGCTTGTGATTTTCGGCTACTCGTTGCCACTGCTTTTGTCGGGTGTGGCAGGTACGGCAAACGAATTTATCGACCGCCAACTTATCAAGTACCTCGTTCCTGCTGGCTCGTTGGCACAACTCGGCATTTACGGCGCAATCACGAAGATTGCCGTGGTGATGACACTCTTTACGCAGATGTATCGCCTCGCTGCCGAGCCATTCTTCCTCTCGAACTTCCGCAAAGAGGAGTTTAAGGAGATGAATGCGGCGGCATTGAAATACTTTGTAATGGTGTCGATGTTGATATTCCTCGCCATTGCTCTCTATCGCGATATCTTTGCGCTGATTGTCGGTCGCGACTTCCGCGAGGGCATACATATCCTGCCCGTAGTGCTTGGTGCAAATATCCTGAGTGGTGTTTGGCTCAACCTCTCGTTCTGGTACAAGCGCGAGGAAAAGACTAAGTTTGCGCTGTGGATTACATTGACGGGATTGCTCTGCTCGGTGGGATTTGGCGTATTACTCATTCCGAAGATGGGCTACTATGGCGCTGCGTGGAGCCGTTTTATTGCCGAGGCGGTGATGGTGGCGGTAAGCGTGGTACTGAACAGAATCTACTTCCCTACGCCTTACCAATTTGGTCGCATGGCGGAGTATATCGCATTGGGCTTGGCGATATTTTTTGTGGCGGAGTGGGTGGAGATGCCGAACGAGTGGATGCAATATACTGTTTCGACACTGCTTATCGTTATATATCTCGGATATGCCGTATGGCGCGAGAAGATAGATTTGAGAGCGATGTTTAACCATATTTTAAGAAGGAATAAACGATGAGATTTTGCGATGTTAAGGGGCATACCGAACTGAAAAAGCGACTTGCTGCCGGCGTTGATGGCGGTCGTGTCAGCCATGCGCAACTCTTTGTGGGTGCGGCAGGCTCGGGCACTCTCGCCTTGGCGGTGGCATATACGCAGTATCTCCACTGCACCAATCGTCACGATGGCGACTCGTGTGGCGAGTGTCCTTCGTGTCGCCAGATTGAGAAGTTGGCACACCCCGACCTGCACCTCGTATTCCCTGTGAACAAGCAGGGCAAGAAGCCTACAAACGGCTTGGTGGCAAACGACTTTATCGATGAGTTCCGCACACTGTGGGAGCGTACGGGCGGTTACTTCTCGGCACAGCAGTGGTACGATATGCTCGACCTCGGTAAGACCTTGAAGGGTGCTATCGCGGTGCGCGAGGCGGAGGAGATGATTCGCAAGTTGTCGTTCAAGTCCTTCTCCTCGAAGTATAAGACAATGCTTATCTGGCTGCCCGAAACGATGAACGAGAGGGCGGCAAATATGATACTCAAAATTTTGGAGGAGCCGTGGGAGGATACGATTTTTATCCTCGTGGCGGAGCAGACCGACAAAATTCTCGGCACCATACTCTCGCGTACGCAGGAGGTTACCGTACCTCGCCTTTCGAGTGAGGATTTGATGGCGGAGATTTACCAACAAGGCGTTACCGATGAGGCGGAGGTGCGCAATATGGCTCGCTTGGCGTGTGGCGACTTGTTGCAGTTGCGACAGATTCTCTCGGGCGAGGAGGACGAAATCCGAAACGAGAACTTCAACCTCTTCCGTACGATGATGCGCCACTGCTACCTCAATAAGCACCTCGAACTCTTGGCTTGGGCAGACGAGGTGGCATCGCTTTCGCGCGAAAGGCAGATGGGGCTGATGGCGGACTTTGCGCGACTGTTGCGCGAGGCGTACATTACCCACGCAGGGGTTAAAGAGGCGACATACCTCTGGGGCGAAGAGGCGGAGTTCTGCTCGAAGTTTTCGCCATATATCGGCTCGGAGAATATCGAGCCTATTGTTGAGTTGTTGGAGGAGGCACTGCGCCGACTTCGACAGAATGGCGACCCGCGCATAGTATTCTCCTACTTTGCGCTGGCTACGAGCCGCTACATAAACTTCGGAAAGTGATGATACACCGCGCCATAATACTTGCAGGGGGCAACATTGGTGATGTTGCAGCACGCTTTGTCGAGGCGGAGCGACTGCTGGCGTGGCGAGGTGTAGAGGTTGTAGCGAGGTCGCAGAACTATACTACGAAGGCGTGGGGCTTCGAGAGCGAGATGCTCTTTACCAATGCTGCTTGGGGGGTGGCGACCGAATTGGAAGCGGAGCAGTTGCTCGATGCGTTGCAGGCGGTTGAGGCGCAACTTGGGCGCAATCGCGAAGCGGAGAGCGAGGAGAAGGAGCGAGAAGGGACGAGATACTGTTCGCGAACGCTGGATTTGGATATACTCTTCTACGATGAGGAGCATATCGCGACCGAGCGACTGAGAGTGCCGCACCCGCTGATTATGGAGAGGGATTTTGTGATTGAGCCAACCTGCGAGTTGTTGCAGTGCAGCCGCGAGGAGTTGGGCAAAAAGATAGAGAAGATTTATGGTTAGAGTATTGCGAAATATAGTTATGTTGGTCGGGGTGTTGCTTGCGACCACAGGTTGCTTCAAAAAGGTAACTACCGATACCACTCTGCAAATAAAGGTGTTGTCGGAAACTGTGTCGGGAGGCAAAAGCTTGCCGGCAGATGGGTGCTACGGCTATATCTACTATGTCAATAAGGATTGGACTGTGGCATCGTACGAGGATGCTGCGGCAAAGACCATAACAAACTCACTAACGAACGAGAAACTCTCCGAGCCCGATGGCGAGAGCGGAGAGAATGTTATGGAGGAGTCGGAAAATAACTATCTGTCGATATTCCAAGATAAGCGACAGGCACTTGTAGTGGTGGTATATCCTGCGGCGCAGATGTATGCCTATATCCATCGTAAGACAGAGGCGGAAAACCTGTCACCTACATATCTGACACTTATCTTCCACGAGTGGAAACCGGCAGGACCCTACTATGAGGGTACGAAAGAGGGGTATCGATGGACGGTGGTTGCACCCGAAAAGAGAACAAACGAATAACGATTTTTTTGAGAGGAGAAGATGACAAAAAGTTGTAAAATAGTTTTGCGTGCGGTGGTATTGCTACTCTTCGGAGGGGCATTCTTCTCGCGCTGTGCAAATATCATGACGCCCGAGGGTGGTCCGAAGGATACGCTGCCACCGGTAATTGTAAAAATTGAGCCGGGGAACTTCGCCACCAACTTCAATGCGAAGAAGATATATATCGAGTTCAACGAGTTTGTGCAGATTAAGGACCAGAACAAGGAGATGTTTACCTCGCCTGCAATGAAGAAACAACCGCTTCTGACCACGCGAGGTAAGGGTATCGTAATCACTATTCGCGACACCTTGAAGGAGAATACAACCTACGCTATCGACCTTGGCTCGGCAATTCGCGACAACAACGAGAGTAACCCGCTCAACGCCATGCGCTATGTCTTCTCCACGGGTGATAAGGTCGATTCGATGATGTGTTCGGGTTACACCGCCGACTCCTACAAGGCGGATAGCGTAAGCCGTACATTTATCTGGTTTTACATCGCCGACTCGTTGCCTTCGACTCCGGGCTACGACTCGACAATCTTCAACCGTAAACCCGATGTGATTGCACGAGCGCAGAACAACGGTATTTTCATCGCGCAGAACTTGAAACCCGTAAACTATCGCATCTACGCCATAGGCGACAAGAACGATAACCAACTCTACGAGCCGGGAACGGATATGGTGGGATTGCTCGACACGATATATAACCCAGCCAAGATGCCTGAGTTCGCTATCTGGTTTGACTCGTTGCGTATGTATCCGAGTGCCGAGCCGCAACTCTACTTCCGAATGTTCACCGACAAGGCGTTTGTAAATCAGCGTTTGGTCGATGCTCAACGCCCCGAGGAGCGCAAAGCATTGCTCTATTTCAATGCCGACTATCCGCGTATCGACTCGCTCGTGTTCGACAATATCCCGAGCGACAGCATTCTGATAGACCCGCAGACCAATGGTCGCGACACGGTGGCATTGTGGTTTAATGTGGCGAAACTTCCCGATACGATTAAGGGAAAAATCGTCTACTACCGCCACGACTCGCTGCGCCAACTCTCCAAGACACGCGAGCCGCTGAAACTCGCTTGGCGATTGGTCGAGACCAAGGAGCAGGAGAAGGAGCGTGAGCGCATCGAGAAGGAGAAGGCAAAGGCGAAAGCCGAGGGCAAGGAGTATAAGGACCCGAACTACAAAAATCCATTCTCGTTGAAGATGTCGGCGGGCAAGGAGGTCAATCCCGAAAAGGGATTCGATATAACATTCGGCACTCCTGCCGTGAAATTCGACACGATGGCGGTGCAACTTATGACGGTGGCGGAGGATAAGACAACATCGCCTGTTGAAGTGAAGTTCGTGCGCGATACTCTCAATATGTGCCGCTGGCAGGTGTATGCCCCTTGGAAGGAGAAGACAAACTATCGCTTCTATATCCCTAAAAAGAGCATCACCGATGTTATGGGCTACGAGAACGACTCTACGATGTTTGAGTTTGCAACCTACGACCCCGAGAAGTTTGCCACCGTATCGCTCAATGTCAAGGCGGAGAGCAAGAGCCGTTATATCGTTCTCCTGACCGATGGCTCGGGCAAGACCTTGCAGGAGTTGAAAGATGTAAAGAGCGGTAAATATCGCTTCAACTATGTCAATCCGGGAGATGTTCGCCTGCGCATTATCGAGGATAAGAATGGCAATGGCAAGTGGGACGCCGGCGATGTTATCGCGGGACTGCAACCCGAGCGCGCCGAGGGTTACTTCAATGAGCGAGGCGAGGAGACATTCACCACGAAGATGAACTGGGACTTCGAGATAAATATCGATATGGACAAGATATTTGTGCCGATGACTATGCAGAACTTGGTGAAGATGCTCGATGACAAGGAGGAGGCTCGTCTGCAAAAACTCTACGAGGAGTGGCAGAAGCATGCGAAAGAGGGTAGAGGCAAGAAGAATGATACCCAGCAACAACAATCTACCGGCGGAGGCGGCATGGGCTTCGGCGGTATGGCAGGAAGTATGAAGGGTATAGCAAATACTATAAGGTAGTGCAATGAAGAGATTAATCTATATATTGACTTTGGCGTTGGCTCTCTCGGTCGCAGTTGTGGCGGAGAGTTCGGCTCAACATACAATTGCCGTTACGGGAGGCTCGGGCTTTGCTACGGCACGACCATATCCCGACCAGAGAATGAGACCAATCTGGGGTACCTATCAGGCGGGTGTGTCGTGGCGTTACTACTCGATGCCGCGCTTTATCGCCTGCTTTGGTGTCGATGTGGAGTTGCTGCAACGCGGATTTTCGTTTGCGCCGTACCCTAACAAGTACGAGTCGAAGAAGGAGTATCGCTACTATACCCGCAAACTCAACTCCATAATGGTGCCTATTGTGTGGCAACCGCATATATACCTCTTCAAGAAGCACCTGCGAGTATATTTGGAGGCGGCAGCAACATTCTCCTACAACTTCTCATCGACATTCTACAACGATGAGAAACACGCCATAAATATCGATGGTACGGTAGAGGCTCCGATAAGTGGTAAATATGAGTTTAGACGAGAGCGCGATAACCGTATCTCGTATGGACTGCGAGGTGGTGCAGGTTTCGATCTGATATTCGGACAGATTGAGATTGGTGTGCGTGCTATGTATGACTTCGGATACTCCGATATCCTGAAAAACAGAACAAAGTACTATTCAAACAACCTCGACAGTATAACCAAGCCGGGCGAAAATCCATTCTACTACACGCCTTTGCGCTCCCCGCTCGACAACCTGACAATATCGATGAAGGTGGGCTTCCGCATTGGTAAGGCGGGCTTCGAGGAGTGGAACTGGAAACGACCAAACCTCCCGAAACACAAGGAGGAGTTTAGGTATACTTTTTAGACGAGAGACGAAAGACGAGAGACGAAAGTGACAGACCCCACCGCCCTTGCCGGGCACCTTCCCTAACTTAGGGGAGGAATATAAAAAAGTATTGTCAGGGGGACGAGCGAAGCGGAGGGGGTCTGTAAAAACTAGGAGCGCGCCCCAGTAAAGTACCGCAGGTGCGCCCCCCAGTAAAGGCGGAACGCCCGCCCCCAGTAATCCCCCGAAAAGGTTGCGCCGTGATAAGTTTCGGGGTTCGGAAAACAGAAAATTAACAAAAAAGGCCAATGGCTAATGGCAATAAAAAACTATGGAAAACACAAGACAAGAGAAGATTGCAAAGCAGATTCAGCGCGATGTGGCGGAGATTTTTCAGCGCGATATCGCCGAGTCGTTGCGCGGAGTATTGGTTACGGTGACAGCAGTGCGCGTATCGCCCGACTTGGGATACGCCAAAATCTATGTCAGCGTATTCCCATTCGATAAGGCGCAGGCTACACTCGAAACCATCGAGCAGCAGAATAAACTTATCCGAGGCGCACTTGGTCGCCGTATGCGCCACCAAGTGAAGGTTATTCCCGAGTTGCAGTTCTTTATCGATGACTCATTGGAGTATATCGAGAATATCGACTCGCTGTTGAAGCGATAGCAACGACCGAACACTGCCCCTATGAAGTGGAGATTTGCCATAAGGTACCTGACTTCGCCCAAGTCGCACTCGGTGATAAATATCATCGCCACGGTGAGTCTGTGCGCTGTTGTCGTACCCGTTGCAGCGATGGTGATTCTCCTCTCGGTATTCAATGGCTTCGAGTCTCTTGTGCGCGACCTCTACAAGGTTGTAGATGCCGATATCGAGATAACCTCGCAGAGGGGTATCGATATCTCGACCGATACATTGCAGAGCCATCTGTTGCGTATCGAGGGTGTCGAGGCGGTCTCGGCGGTGGTGGAGCGACAGGCTCTCCTCTCCTATCGTGGCAATCGCGTGGCGGTGAGGTTGCGCGGTGTCGATAGTGAGTATAGGCGCGTAGTGTCAATCGAGCAATATATCTCGCTTGGCAATGCCGAGGTCGAACTCGGCGAACTAGACCGACTGATGCTCGGCGAGGGTGTCGCCTACGAACTGGGTATGTACTCCATGGCTGCGGGCGATGTCGAGGTGCTATCGCTCGGAGGTGGGCAGATAGGTTCTATAATGCCGACCTTTGCCATGCGTAGCGAGAGCCTCGATGTGTGCGGTACATTTGTTATCGACCAACAACATGCCTCCTCGTTTGCACTCACCTCGCTGCGGGCGGCAAATCGTATCTTCGGCATGGAGGATCGGGCAGATATGCTGCTTGTGAAGGTCGAGGATGGGGAGTCCCACGCACGAGTGGCGGAGCGTGTGCGCCGTCAGTTGGGCGAGAACTACACGACAACACTGCGCGAGGAGAAGAATGCAGGATTCTATGCGATAATGCGCTACGAGAAGTGGGCGATATTCTTCGTGTCGTTGTTGGTGTTGATTATAGCCTCGTTGTCGATTATCGGTACGGTGATTATGCTGATTATCGAGAAACAAGACGAACGGCAGACACTCCTCTCGATGGGTGCCGATAGTCGCTTTATTCGCTCGATTTTTATCCGCGAAGGTCTGCTTATATCGGGCTTGGGCGGGGCGATAGGCTTGGCGATAGGTGTTGTGGTGACATTGGCGCAGCAGCACTTCGGATTTGTGAAGATGCCGAACGGCAACTTCCTTATAGAGAACTATCCTGTCGAGTTACAGGTGGTCGATTTAATAGTGATATTTATGGTGTTTGTGGCGGTGGCACTCGGCGTATCGTTTGTGGCTACCTCCGCGATGATAAAGAGAGATAAGATATAATGAAGAGAGGCGTTTTAGTACTGCTTTTAATAACGCTGCTTGGCGTGGTGGGGTGTCGCAAAAATCGTGTCATTCCCGATGATACTTTGGCGGATATATTCTACGAGGCATTTGTGGTGAATGCCTACATCGTTGAGGAGCGTATCGATACCGACTCGTTGCAGATATACGAGCCGATATTCGAGAAATATGGCTACACGACCAAAGATGTGGTCTATACGGTGGGTAACTTCTCGCGCCGCAAGAGCGCACGACTCGGCACGGTGGTGGAGCAGGCTATATCACGACTCGAAAAGGAGAGTAAGCGTTATGCCAAAGATGTGGTGGTGCTCGATACCATCAGCAGGGTGGCAGTGCGCACCTTCTCGCGTGAGGTGTATGCCGACACGCTTATACGGGCAAGAAAGAGAGCCGACTCTACGGCACTACATATAGAGATTTCGCCTATCTACAAGGGCGAGTACACCATAACCTACAACTACAAGTCAGATGACAATATGGAGTTGTACCCTCGTACGGCGGAGTTCTACTTCGAGGATAGAGACGGTGTCCGCAGCGGACAGACCTTTACCTCATTGCGCAGTCAGGGCAGAGTGAAAAAGACACTCCTCTCGCGCAGTAACTCCGGACGACTTGTGTTGGAGTTGGGCAAGTACAACAAGCCGAGCCGCAAGGTTAAGGGCAAGAAGTTCCCTCCGGCAAAGCAGTCGCTCGACATCACCAAGTTGGAAGTTCAATATAAACCGCATGAGGAGGACGCTGTTGATAGCCTCTTTGCTCGATATGTAGATGTTAAAATTTTTGCCGATGGATTTCTCATTAAGAAGGATAGCCTCGCACTATCTCCTGACTCCACAAGGGTTTCAACCACGACCACTCGTAACGATTAAGGTCTGTGGCGATACCCACGAGATAGTCGCCGTAGAGCAGTATGGCGATAATCTCGACTCGATGGCGGGGGTGGAGTTCTATTCGGGGGTGCTGTGTGCGGGGTTTGTCAATGCGCACTCGCATATCGAACTCTCCTACCTGCGCGGAGCCATTGCCGAGGGCGAGGGCTTTGCCGCCTTTGCCGAGAGCATGGGCAGGGTTAGGGAGAACTTCACGGCAGATGAGCGACAATCGGCTATCGAGGCGGCGGACAGGGCGATGTGGCAGGAGGGTATCGATGCCGTGGGCGATATCGTAAATGGTGATAGTTCCTTTGCGGCAAAGGCGGCAAGCCCAATCCTCTACCACAACTTTGCAGAGGTATTCGGGCTTCGTCACTGCAACTTGGAGCATCAGCGCGAGTTGTTGATACACCCCAATACAACGCTTACACCTCACTCGACCTACTCGGTTGCAGATGCGCCATTCCGCGAGGTGTGTGGTGAGGAGAGCGAGAAGCCTCTGTCGATTCACTTTCTCGAATCGAGTGCCGAGGCGGAGTTATACAGAGGTGGCGGCTCGTTGCACGAGTGGTACTCGAAGGTGGGCTTCGAGTGCGACTTCCTCCACTATGGCACTCCTGCCAAGCGTATCGTGGAGTGTGTGCCGAGGGATAGGAGCGTGATGTTGGTGCATAACTGCGAGGTAACACCTCGCGATGTCGAGACTATTTTGAGCCACTTTACAGCCCCCGTATATTGGGTGCTCTCGCCGTGTTCCAACTCCTATATCTCGCGTGTCGAGCCTCGCAGTGCGGAGCTGCTGCGCTCGTATGGCACAGATATAAATATATGTATAGGCACCGACTCACTCGCCTCCAACTGGTCGTTATCGATGGTGGAGGAGTTGAAGATGTTTCGCAATATCCCACTCTCCGAACTGTTGCAGTGGGCGACAATCAACGGTGCGAAGGCTCTCGGTATAGCCGACAAGTTCGGCTCGATAGAGACGGGCAAACAGAGTGGTATAGTCAATATAACGGGTGTAAATCTCGAAGATTTAACCCTTACATCTGCATCGAAGGCGGTGCGTATATTGTAGTGCATTATGATGGATAACAGCGATAAGTGGAATAGGGCTGCAAAGGGTTTCGAGCAGTATATTAGGTTGGAGAAGGGTTTGTCGAAGAATACGGTTGAGGCGTATCTGCACGACTACTCCTCCTTTGCCCACTTTATTCTGCACAAGTACAATGTGTCGCCGGTAGAGGTGGAGCAGTATATGGTCGAACGATACCTGACCTATCTCTACGAGGAGTGCAACCATACCAATACATCGCAGGCGCGCGAGTTGAGCGGGGTGAGATGTTTCTACAACTATCTCCTTCTGCACGACAAAATCGAGCAGTCGCCTACCGAGATGATTGCCACCCCCAAGCGCACACGCCACCTGCCCGATATCCTTACGGTGGAGGAGGTGGAGCGCATTATCGACTCGATACCGCTCGACTCAATAAAGGGTAAGCGCGACAGGGCGATGTTGGAGTTGCTCTATTCGTGTGGGTTGCGTGTCTCGGAACTTACGGCATTGAGGCTCTCCGACCTCTTCTTTGGCGAGGGCTATATACGCATTATGGGCAAGGGTAGTAAGCAACGATTGGTGCCTATCGGCAATGTCGCCATGGAGCGCATAATGCTCTATCTCGATATGCGCAAGACCAAGGATAGCAGAAATAAGGATATACTATTTTTGAACAATCGCGGTAAGGCGTTGTCGCGAATTATGGTCTTTACCATCATTCGTAATGCCGTGGAACGCGCGGGTATCGACAAGAGTGTTAGCCCGCATACCTTCCGTCACTCCTTTGCGACACACCTGTTGGAGGGTGGCGCAAATATCCGTCAGGTGCAGGAGATGTTGGGGCATGAGAGCATAGAGACAACCGAGATTTATACACATCTCGACACCTCGCGTCTCCGCGAAACAGTCGAGAAAATATCGCTGTGAAAAAAATAAAAAGTCAATGGCTAACAGCCCCCGAAAAATATGGGACAAGCATTGAAAGGATACAAAGCACGAGGCGTGGTGCTATCGACCGTGAAGTATGGCGATAGTGGTGTGGTGGTGCAGATGCTCACCGACCGCTATGGTCGTCAAAGTTACTTGGTGCAGGGGGTGCGCTCCTCGCGTGGCAAGGGGTCGAAGATGGCACTTCTGCAACCACTCTTCATCTTGGCATTCGAGGGCTTGGAGTCGCCACATAGCGACCTGCACAAGATGCGCGAGGTGCAGAACGATGTTGTATTCAAGTCGTTGCCCTACGATATCCGCAAATCGACCATTGCCCTTTTTATGGCAGAGGTGCTCTATCGCCTTGTGGGCGAGAGCGAGGCAAATGAGCCACTCTTCGACTTTGTATATCACTCGGTGTGTGCGCTCGATGAGTTGGAGGAGGGAGTGGCAAATTTCCACCTCTGGTTTCTCGCAAACCTGAGTCGCTACCTCGGCTACTTCCCGGGCAATGAGCATCAGAAGGGGTGCTGGTTTGATATGCGCGAGGGGCTATATACGCGCACTATGCCGCTACACGACCATACGATGTCGGCGGCGGAGGCGGAGTTGCTGCGAGACCTTACCGAGACCGACTTGGAGTGCTTGGGCGAGATACCTCTCAATCGCGAACAGCGCGTGGCGATGCTCTCACGCCTTGTGGAGTACTACTCGATACACCTCGAAGCGATTCGCTCGGTGCGCTCGATTGAGATTTTGCAGGAGGTATTCTAACGGGGTATAGTATATAGGATTTTTAACTTTTTCACTATCTTTGCAGGTAGAGAATAGAAATATAAAATATATATGAACAATTTTTCGGAACTTAAAGCAGTAGTAGAGCAGGCGTGGGAGAATCGCGCAATGCTCGAACAGGAGGAGGTTCGCGCCGTAATTCGCGAGGTTGTCGAGGCGGTCGATAAGGGCGAGTTGCGCTGTGCCGAGCCAATCAACCTCGAAAAGAGCGAGTGGCAGGTAAATGAGTGGGTTAAGAAGGCGATTATTATGTACTTCCCGATTCAGACCATGCGCACAATGCGTGCGGGCGAGTTGGAGTGGTACGACAAAATCGACCTCAAACACGACTACGAGAAACTCGGTGTACGCGTAGTGCCTCATGCAATGGCTCGCTACGGAGCCTATATCGCAGCAGGTGCGGTGCTTATGCCTTCGTATGTAAATATAGGTGCCTATGTTGATACGGGTACCATGGTCGATACTTGGGCTACCGTAGGCTCGTGTGCACAGATTGGCAAGAATGTGCACCTCTCGGGTGGTGTCGGCATTGGTGGCGTGTTAGAGCCTGTGCAGGCTGCTCCCGTAATTATCGAGGACAACTGCTTTATCGGCTCGCGTGCCATTATTGTCGAGGGTGCGCATGTATGCCGCGAGGCGGTTATCGGCTCGAATACCGTAATTACCGGCTCAACCCATATCATCGATGTAACGGGTGAGGAGCCTGTGACCTACAAGGGTTATGTTCCTGCGCGCTCGGTCGTAATTCCGGGCACATATCCAAAGAAGTTCCCTGCGGGCGAGTTCAATGTGGCGTGCGCCCTGATTATCGGCAAGCGCAAGGAGTCGACCGACAAGAAGACGACGCTTAACGACGCACTTCGTGACTTTGGAGTGCAAGCGTAAAACTCTCAACTCTCCACTCTCAACTGAAAAATGATTTATCATTTTCCTATAACTGCCTCTACTAATGACGATGCTCGCGATGAAAAGTACCGCGAGGGCGATGTGGTGTGGGCGGACTTTCAGACGGCAGGTCGCGGTCAGCGTGGGCATGAGTGGTATAGCCGCAAGGGGGAGAATCTAACCTTCTCGGTGGTTTTGGAGCCGACCTTTGTGCCTATCGCCGAGCAGTTTGCGGTGTCGGAGGTGGTGGCGTTGTCGCTTGTAGATATGCTTGCCGACTACGGCATCGAGGCGCGGATAAAGTGGACAAACGATATATATGTCGGCGATAGGAAGTTGGTCGGCATACTTATTGAACACTCCCTCGCTACGACAACACTGCGCCGAACAATTGTGGGTGTCGGCATCAATGTCAATCAAACCGAGTTCGATGCCTCGTTGCCAAACCCTGTGTCAATGGCACAACTGCTTGGACGGGAGTTGAATGCCGAGGAGGTACTGAATCGCTTTTTGTCGCATCTGCAAAGTAACTACGATACGCTTCGCGGAATTAAGAATGAAGAATTAAAAATTAAGAATTCCTTACACGATCGCTATAACGCATTGTTGTATCGCTTGAACGAGTATTATACCTATGCTTTGCCAACGGGCGAAAAATTTCGAGCAAAAATTGTCGGTACTGCACCTTCGGGAGCATTGCGACTCGAAAATGAACAAGGCAAAACAAAAGATTATCTCTTCAAAGAGGTAGAATTTGTAATTTTTTAATTACCTTTGTCAAAAGCAAACAACTAAAAAACATTATAACTATGTCAAACATTCCTGCTGAATTGAAGTATTCGAACGACCATGAGTGGTGTCGAGTAGAGGGCGAGTACGCCTATGTTGGTATTACCGATTTCGCACAGAGCGAGTTGGGCGATATCGTATTTGTTGATATCCAGAGCGAGGGCGAGACCTTGGCTGCTGGCGATATCTTTGGAACTATCGAGGCTGTAAAGACCGTTTCGGACGCCTTTACTCCTGTTTCGGGAGAGGTTGTGGAGGTTAACCCTGCAATCGATGCTGACCCTGCACTCGTAAACAAAGACCCATACGGTGAGGGCTGGATGGTGAAGATTAAGATGTCGGCACCCGAGGAGGTCGATGCTCTCTTGTCGGCTGACGACTATGCAGCATTTATCGAGAAATAATAAGAGACAAAATCTTGTAATAGAGAGAAAGTCGGCAAATGAGTCGACTTTCTCTTTGTTTTTTGAAAAATGTTTGTTAATTTTGTATAGAGTACAAAACATAACGGATAAAACCTAAAAAATACCAATATGAAAAGATTGTTTCTATCACTCGTTCTATCACTGTTCGTGCTTCTGGCAAATGCCGAAGGTATATCGAACTACAAGGAACTGCTTGCCTTCGCCAAGGCGGTAAATAAGGAGGCAGACCTCTCGGCTTGGAAAAACGAAAAGGGCGTTGTATGCCTAAAAGCCGATATCGACATGAAGAAGGGTAAGAAGTTCCCTACAATGCAGAAATATGAGGGAACTTTCGATGGATGCGGACACAAACTCTACAACTGGACACCGCAGTCGGGACTCTTCCACGAACTTACACCTACGGCGGTAGTCAAGAATCTCACTATCGATTCTTCGTGCCGTATGGAGGTAGAGGTAAGCCTTAACGATAGCAATATCTATGTTGCTTATATTGCCAATCTCAACCACGGACTGCTGTTCGACTGTGTAAATAATGGCTCGATAGAGGTTGTGGGCGATGAGGCTTACAAGGCAATTATGGTAGGTGGTCTTGTTGCTCGAAGTTCCAATATACTCCACAACTGTAAGAATACGGGAACTATATCGGTGCGAATGCGCGGCTCGAAGCAGAAGACGGGAATGTCTGTACGCGTGGGTGGTCTTGTGGGCGGCAACCACGGAAAGGTCGATGGGGCATCAACCATCTCAAATTGCGAAAACCAAGGTGCCGTATCGTATATGGGAGACTTCCCAACAGTCCATATTGGCGGTATTGTCGGCGAGTCGGGCTTGGCAAGAATGAAGTACTGCTCAAATCGCGGTAATGTGGTGGCAGTAGGTTTGCCATTCACACCTCCAAAGGGCATGAAGCCTGCTATCCGTATCGGTGGTATTACGGCGTGGGGTAGAAGTGACTTTGTTAGTTGCGACAACTACGCTGTGGTGGTAGCCTCGGGAGCGCACGAATCGATTGCTGCGGGTATCTGCGCACGCCCTAATGCAGGTATGAACATAGTGGATTGCTACAACTACGGTAAAATCTCGACCAACGCCTCGATGCCGACATACTTGGGCGGTATCGTAGGATTGGCTATCCACGATATACATGTTGCCAACTGCTACAACTTTGGCGAAATTCTGGGAGACGGTCCTACTCGCGCCAACCATATTGGCGGTATTGTCGGTGGCTCATCAATCGGCAAGACAACTAAGCGAGGTGCCTATATCCGCGACTGTGTAAATTACGGAAAAATCACCAATAAATCGGCATCGAAGTACTCCGGAACAGGTGGTATAGCAGGCTACTGCGTGGGATTGAAGAAGAAGGACGGCAAGGTTATCAAATCGACTGTCGTTGGCTGCAAGAGCCATGGCGAGGTTATCGTAAAGACCGAGAATGGCAGAACGGCTGCTATTGTGGGCAACAAGAAAGAGATAAATGTTGTTGAGTCTGACTACAACGACATCGCACGACCTGTCAAGCCGTTGTCGAATGGTGAGAATATCTTTGGTCGCGTGGTTGATACCGAGGGTATGCCGGTAGAGGGTGCTGTGGTAAGCGATGGCACACAGTGCGTCAAGACCGATGTGAATGGCGAGTATGCGATGAAGAGCGATATTGCAAAGGTTAAGTTTGTGCAGTTGTCGATACCTGCGGATTACGAGATTCCTGTTCGTGACCAGCGACCTCAACTCTTCCTCCGAGTACTCCGTGGTGCGCCGGCAGCGCGTGCCGACTTCAAGTTGAAGAGGCGCGAAAATGCCTCCGATAACTTTGTCCTCGCGATGGTTGGAGACCCTCAAACGCGAGGTCTTGGCTCCGAGAACTCCACCGAGCGTTTCCGCGATGTGATTTTGCCTGATATGGCAGAGTTGAAGAGCAAAACCGATAAAGATGTGTATGCTATCAATCTTGGCGACCTTGTCTATAATTTGATGACTGCTTATGACGACTATGTAGATGTGGTAACAAATGCTCCTGTGCCGATGTTCAGCGTAATCGGTAACCACGACTACGACCAGCGCACCCTCTTCCAGACAATGTTTGGCACGCCATACTTCGAGGCATATCTCTCGCCGCTGAACTACTCGTTCAATATCGGCAAGATGCACTTCGTGGTGGTGAACAGCATTCTCTACAATCGCGCAACCGACAAGGACCGCTACAAGACGGGTATGGAGAGCGACACCTACGAGTGGTTGGTAGAAGACCTCAAACATGTATCGAAGGAGACTCCAATAGTTATTTGTAGCCACGCCCCACTCTTCAAGGATAGAAGAACGAAAAAGTATGCCGAGAAGAACACGAACTACGCAAAGTATAGCGAACTCCTTTCGCAGTATAACAAGGTCTATGCGTGGGCCGGTCATACCCACCAAAACTACAATTATAGTTACACCCATGCGCCTGAGGAGCAGAAGTCGTTGAGGGGTATCGATGTTATCACTGTCGCTCGTTGTTCGGGACAGATTCTCCTCAATCGCGAGTTAAACAGAGATGGTACACCAAACGGCTATATGGTAGCCGAGGTCAATGGCGATAAGATGGAGTGGTACTACAAGAGCGTAGGTCATGACCGCGACTATCAGATGCGAGCATACTCTCCAACCCGCACTAACAGTGAGTATGTTAAGGTTAATATCTGGAATCATTCGCCTGAGAATTGGAGCACTCCTGAGTGGTGGGAGAATGGTGTTAAGGTTGCCGACATGGAGGTATCGAAGGAGTATGATCTCGACTATCTCAACATATATGCTGAGCACAATCAGCAAAAACTGAATAAGTCGCAACGCGCATTCTCCAAACCATCGAAGGTGCCGTTTATGTTCAAGGTTAAGCCTTCCGAGGGTGTTCGTGCCGGCGAGGTGCGTGTTACCGATAACTTCGGACATACCTACACGCAGAGTGTTGCTTGGTAGGATAGGGTTGAGTATCTCCCATACAAGGTTGTTCCGCATCTGTCGGAGCAACCTTTTTTGTCGTTATGGTGCTCCTGTTTGGCTTGTGTTTTGCATCTTTCGTGAGTGAAGTAATGAGTTATTAACAACTAAAAACATTGACCTATGAAAAACACAACTTTATGTATTTTCTCGGTGCTTGGCGGCATGGTACTTGGCTCCGCCGTAGCATTGGCACTTGCACCAAAGACCGGGGCGGAGATGCGCGGTTTTGTGCGCGACTTTCTGAACGAGGAGATTGACAAGTGGCGCTCCGCCTACAAGGAGGCTATGCCGGCTTGCGATTGCGAGAAAAAATAGTTACGAGGTCGGCTATGCGCGAAAACCACTCCTACTTCGCCGCTCTTATCATCGTTGTTTTGGCGGCACCGGCGGCTGCACTTCTGCTCGTTGTGGCACTTGTGGTATGGCTTGGCGAGGTTATGGGCTCGATACTCTACCCCTGCCTTCTGGTCGGGGCGTTTCTGGCTCTCCTCGCTGCAATAGTATATCGTGTGGCACTGCGTGATGCCATGCGCGAGATAGATGAACGAATAGGGGTTATCTACGATGTTACAAAGAGTCTGCGTGAGGGGATAGAGTGGGCGGCGAGGTTGCTATTTCGTAACCTTGACAAATAGGAGCAACTCTCGTTGTTGTATGATATTCAAAAAAAAGAGTGGGGCTGTCCTCGAACGGACAACCCCATCTTTCTCTATGCTGTTTAGGCGTTTTACTCCTCCTCGCGGCGGTGCAACTGCTCTACATAGATAGCGTGAGCCATCTTTTCGCGCTTTGCAATCGAAGGCTTGGTGAAGTACTGACGAGCGCGAAGTTCCTTCAAAACACCTGTACGCTCATACTTACGCTTAAACTTTTTGAGAGCGCGCTCGATGTTCTCGCCCTCCTTAACTGGCATGATAATCATAATATATTCTCTTTTTTAATTTGTTTGTAATCTTTTTTTTGTTGGCTGCCCTTTTCTGCCTTGCAGCCGTAGGCGTTTTCCCGAAAACTTAATCAATCGAACTCTTGTGGTGTGGTACCGAAAAGAAGATAGGGCGCAATGGCTCTCGCCTGCTCCTTGGTGAATATGTTATCCTCCATCATCTCTTCAATACTTCTCCAACCTCCTTTCGATTCTCTCGTTTCAGTTATTAGTTTTGCCGCCCTCCGAGTCATATATGGGTGATGCTCGAAGTCGTTTGCGGCTGCAAAGTTAATATCTATTTTTGAAATTTTGCAACTATCGCAATAAATTTGTTCACAAATTCGCAGAAAATTCTCCTCCGTAACGCATTTTAACTCCGCGATTTGCTCTTTTCGGACAAATCCGCCCAACAATTCGCGATATTGCATCACCGCAACCACCGTTTTTGCACCTATGCCACGCACCTTACGGAGTGTTGCCGAGTCGGCAGAGTTAATCTCGATAAGTCCCTTGTGAGGGTCGCGCACACTCAAAACGACAAAATGTGCAAGCGAATCCGCCATCTCCTCGCTTACGGCGTAGCAGTCGCGCAGTTCGTTCATCGAGAAGATGCCGCCGCCACGCTTGCGATACTCGATTAGGGCTTCGGCTTGGCGTGTTGAGAAACCTATAAGTCGCAGATACTCAACTCCCACCGTGTCGATGCCAAACCTCTCGAATGGTCGTGGCGAGAAGCGTGATTTGCGCTCACTGCGTAGCGTGTCTGCAAGGTGTTGTTTCGGTTTAGTAGCAAACTTACTACCAATCTTTATATACGGGCGTACGCGCGCGAACATAGAATCTGTTACACCATAGCACAGCGCAAACTCCTCGGCAATACCGAAAACCTTGCCCGCGGTGCGATACTTCACAATGCCTACGGCGGTGCGTTTGTCGAAGCCGAGCAGTAGCAACTCATCGTAAGTAACCGTATTCGGGTCGAACAGAAAGAGTGTATCGCGCTTTGCGGCTGTTTTTGTGGTTGTAGTTTCGCGTAGTGTCAGCCCTCTGCGAGGTTGGGCAAAATAGGCGATAAGTGCGATGATGACAATAATCACCATCACATAGATTATACCGCGTATGTTCTGCCTGCTTAACATCTCCGACTACTCACTCCACTGCGCACCCTCCGAGAGTTTTAGTGCGCTGTAACGGCTCGATGGCGAGGGGATAAACTCTCCGATGCCATACTCGCTCCAACGGCTATCGACCAGTGCGATTGTCGCCTCGTCTGCCGTTACGATATTTGGCCAGCGCGAAGGATTTTCGCTATTTGCGTTAGGGCGTTTGGCACGCGCATCGATAACGAGGGTTGAGCCGTGTAGCGACATGTCGCGCTGCGGTTCGGTGTTTGCTGCTCCAAGCCAGAGCAGGTCGTTAGCCGACATATCGTTGGCTCGTCTGTCGAAAATTGCAATAAAGTTGCAGTCGGCAGCCTTTGCCAACTCTGCCGTGTCTATCGCAAGGTCGTTGTCGGCAAAGAGCAGCAACAGGCTCCATTTGTCGAGCAGGGTAGTGTCTGCAACAACTCCACTTGGCAATAGTTCGCTATTGAACGCAATTTTATCCTCTCGCTCCGTAACATTTGTCAGGTCGAGTGCCACCTTTCCGCCAAATCCGCAGGTCGCAGTAGCGTGGTCGAGAACATCGTAGATGCCCTCACTACGGATAAGTGACTTCGACAAGTCGCAGTTGCGCATCAATGCCGACAACTCCTCTGACGAACGAACATTGGTCGTGGCAGGTGTGAGAAGCAGATATTTATTAAACATCATCTGCCCTGCGCCCCACAAGCCGAGTGCCACCTTCGATGCCTGTCGCTCATAGAGTTGTCGCATCGCGATAATCGTTATATTGTGCTGTGTACCTGCCGAAGGCATATACATATCCTCTACCTCGGGCTGCATTACAAGGCGTATCGGAGCGAGGAAAATTCGCTCGGTCGCCATTGCGATATAGGCATCTTCCTGCGGCGGAATACCCACGATTGTTGCAGGATATACCGCATTGCGGCGGTGTGTAATTGCGGTAACATGGAACTTCGGATAGTAATCTTTCAACGAGTAGAAACCGGTATGGTCGCCAAAGTCGCCCTCCAAGACCTTCTCCTCCGAGGTATCGACATAACCCTCAATCACAAAGTCACAATCTTCGGGAACATAGATATCGTTGGTCACACACTTTACAAGGCGTACCGGCTCTCCTCGCAACAAGCCCGCCAAGAGATACTCGTCAATGCCATCGGGCACGGGGGCAGTAGCCGAATAGGCATATACGGGGTCGCCACCGATAGCCACCGACACCGGCATCTTTTCTCCACGCGCCTTGTAGGCCTCGTAGTGGCGTGCGCCAGTTTTGTGGCGGTGCCAGTGCATACCCGTAGTGTGGTCGTCAAAGACCTGCATACGATACATACCGACATTGCGGATACCTTTGTCTGGGTCTATCGTATGCACCATCGGGAGTGTTACAAATCGCCCTCCATCGTGTACCCAACACTTCAAAATCGGCAGTAGCGATAACTTCGCCGCCTCGCCTTCGAGAACAACTTGCTGGCACGCTCCCCGCCCCTTTCTCTTGCGTGGAAACCACTTTGATGCCTCGCCCAAGAGGGGCAAAAGTCGCAACTTGTCGATAAAGTTCTCCTTGGGCGATGTAACGGTGCCGATAAGGTTGTCAAATCGCTCCGAAATATCTTCGAGTCGCTCCACGCCGAGAGCCATAGCCATTCTGCGCTCCGAGCCGTAGAGGTTTGTCAGCACGGGAAATCCCTTATCGGTATTCTCGAACAGCAACGCCTTACCGCCACCTTCGCTCTTGACCACGCGGTCGGTAATCTCGGCTATCTCCAACTCCGAGGTTACGGGAGTGCCGATGCGAATCAACTCACCGGCACTCTCCAACTTCTCTATAAAATCTCCAAGCGATTTATACATAAATACTTTTTTATTTATTCTCTACTTTTGCAGCTGCCAAACGCTCGGCAAACATCTTCTTCTCCTTGCCCATGGCAACGAAGCAGATTATGGCAGCAATAATACTTGTTGCAAGGAAGCACTCGAAGGTGAAGTTCCAACCGAGCGAACTCTCTGCCACATATCCGAAGGCGATTTTCGAGAGAATTGCATCGCCCACCAAGTAGCCCAACAAGCCCATAAAGCCGGCTGCCGTACCTGCGGCATTCTTCGGAACAATCGAGATAGCCTGAATCGAAATCATCGCCACAGGACCATAGATTGCCGCTCCGATAAGTGCCAACGATGCATAAACCACATACTTAACATCGATAGCAAGCATCTCTGATAACGGAGCAGCCTGCCAGTATGCCAATACACCTACGGCTACGAGCAACATGTAGATAACATTTACAGGTGCGCAACGACCTTGGAAGAATTTGGACGACAACCAACCACAAAGGAGTGTTCCAAATATACCTGCATACTCGCGAATGGTGTATGCCAACGAACTATCCAACTCCGACATCTTCAACTCATCGGTCAAGTATATCGGCGACCAGTCGGCAATACCGTAGCGGATAAAATATACGAAGATATTTGCAAAGCCGATAAGCCACAAAGTAGGGTTTTTCAGAATGTAGTCGATAAAGAGGGTCTTGAACGGAATCTTTGTCTCCTCGCCCTTCTTTGCCTTTGCGCCCGAGTAGTCGTTACGATACTTCTCTATGGCAGGGAGTCCGCACGACTCAGGTGTGTCGCGGATAAACCACCAGCACATCGCCGCAAACAACAACGCTACTAATGCCGGAGCGATAAAGGCTGCACGCCAAGTCTGCTCGATGCCGAGAGTTGCGAAAATTGCAATGCCGGCAGGGATAATAATGCCGAGTGAGCCATTACCGATATTGTGCGCCGTGTTCCAAATCGACATCTTGAACGAACGCTCATTGGTCGAAAACCAGTGCGACATCACACGACCGCATGGAGGCCAGCCCATACCCGACAGCCAACCCGCAAAGAGCATCAGCACGAACATAATACCTACGGTGATGGTGTAGTTGCCATTAACACCTACCGGATAAGGTACCAAACCCGCCACAATCATCACAAGTGCCGAGAGGATAAGACCGATTGTCATAAATTTACGGGCATCGGAACGGTCCGAGAGGCTGCCCATCAAGAACTTACTTACTGCGTAAGCGATAGGGATACCTGCCATTGCGATACCTGCTCCCGGCTTGTCGATAAGTCCGTCTTCAATCATTCCGTTTGTAGCAAACGAGAGATTTTTGCGTACAAGATAGTAGGCAGCATAGCCAAAATAGACGCCGAGGAATACTTTGAGTCGCATCGACTTGTACTCCTTGTCAATCTTCTCTGCCGGCAACTCCGCCTTGTGTGCAGGAGGTGCCATAAAGTCTAAAGGACCCATAATTCTGCTATTTTTTATTGTTTATAGTTTTATGTCGTAAATCTGAATTACACCTGTGAGGTGGTTATCCTCATCGACCACAAGCAACGAATTGACCTTGTGCTGTGTCATCGATTTCTCCGCCTCGATAAGTTTGCTATTCGGGCGAATGGTCTTTGGCTTGCGCGTAGCGATATCCATGGGGTGGATATCGAAGAATGCAGCCTGACGACTCTCCATCGCTCGGCGAATATCACCATCGGTGATGATGCCCAAAATCTCCTCTCCGCGTTGCACTACGATAAGCCCCAAGCCACCACGCGATATGGCGTGTATCATCTCGGCTGCCGAAGCCTCCTCCGATACAACGGGTAGGTCGTGTCGGCGCATCACCTGCCCCACCGTCATCAACAATCTGCGACCAAGGCTGCCACCGGGGTGCAGTCGTGCAAAGTCTTGTGCTGTGAAGTTGCGAATCTTCATTAGGGCGCAAGCCAGCGCATCACCCAAGGCAAGTTGTGCCGTGGTAGAGGTTGTTGGTGCCAAGTCCAAAACACACTCCTCGCGCTCGACATAGATGTTGAGGTGGATATCCGAGTTCTTGGCGAGTGCCGACTCCGCATTACCCGTAATAGAGATAAGGCGGTTACCATTTTCGTGAATAAATGGCACTATCTTCAATACCTCGTCTGTCTCGCCCGAGAAGGAGAGTGCCATAACGATATCGCCCTTCGATATCATGCCGAGGTCGCCGTGGAATGCCTCGCCGGGGTTGAGGAAGCAACTCGGCGTTCCCGTACTTGCAAGGGTTGCCGAGACCTTTCGTGCCACCAAACCCGACTTGCCCATACCCGTAAGTATGATTTTGCCTTGGCAGGCGAGAATCATTTCTACGGCGGCAACGAAATCGCCATTCAACGACTCCTTGACCCGTATCAGAGCCTCCGCCTCGTTCTGCAATACCTCACGCGCGGTATCGAGGATTGTATTCTTGTGAGCCTCGTTCATCTATTGCAAAAGTGATTTAATAACGCCCTCCAAATCTTCGAGGTGCAACATGTTCGCTCCATCGCTCAATGCGGTGTCGGGCGTAGAGTGAACCTCGAAGAAGTAACCCGTAGCACCAAATGCCTTGGCTGCACACGCCATCGAGGGTACGAACTTGCGGTCGCCACCCGTTACTCCGTCTGCCGAACTTGGGCGTTGCACCGAGTGGGTGCAGTCCATGATTACGCGCGGAGCGATGTCGAGCATATCCGAGATATTTCGGAAATCAACAACGAGATTGTTGTAGCCGAATGAGTTTCCTCGCTCGGTGAGCCATACCTCCTTTGCTCCCGCCTCCATAGCCTTCTCGTATGGATAGCGCATATCTGCGCCCGACAGAAACTGTCCCTTCTTGATATTTATTGTCCGCCCCGTCTTTGCCGCCGCCACGATAAGGTCGGTCTGGCGACAGAGGAATGCTGGTATCTGCACCACATCGACAACCTCGCCTACGGGTGCAGCCTGCCAAGCCTCGTGTATGTCGGTCAGCAGTCGTAAACCCCACTTCGAGCGCACATCAGCAAGCATCTGCAATCCGCGCTCCAACCCTACACCGCGGTAGGAGTGTAGCGAAGTGCGATTAGCCTTGTCGAACGATGCCTTGAAGATAATCTCGGTGCCGAGTTGTCGGTTTATCTCGCACAGCCTCGATGCCACCGAGTCAAGCAACTCAGCGGATTCGATTACGCAAGGTCCTGCAATAAATATCGGTTTCATTCCTGAAATATCTATTTCCTGTTTTTCAAAAACATCTCTGCATTTAGCAGGTCTTCGGGAGTGTCAATACCGATGGTTTCGATATTAGTCGTGCCCACGCCAATTTTATAACCACTCTCCAACCAACGCAACTGCTCCAACTTCTCCGCCCTTTCGAGAGGTGTCGGTGCAAGTCTTGTCAACTTGCCGAGTATCTCGGCACGAAAGGCGTAGATGCCGATGTGCTTGTAGAAGGTGTGTCGCTTCAACCACTCGCTACGCTCTATATCGCGCAAGTAGGGTACTACCGAACGCGAGAAGTATATCGCCTCGCCTGCGCTGTTCAGCACCACCTTCGGGCTGTTGGGGTTTTCGAGAGACTCGATATCATCTTCTGCCGAAAAAGGCTTTACGAGGGTGGCAATATCTATCGTCTTATTCTCGAAACACGCTATCAGGGTTTCGATTTGCGCAGGCTCGATAAATGGCTCATCTCCCTGCACATTTATTACGATATCCGCCTCGTAACCCAACTCCTCGTACGCCTCGGCGCAACGGTCTGTGCCGCTTTGGTGGTCGGGGGAGGTCATTACCGCCTTGCCACCGAAAGCCACTACGGCGTTGTAGATGCGCTCGTCATCGGTTGCCACCACCACACGCCCGACTGCCTTTGCCACCTGCTCATACACGCGCTGCACAATAGGCTTATCCCCAAGCAGAGCGAGTGGCTTTGCCGGAAAGCGTGTGCTTGCGTATCTTGCAGGAATGATGGCTAAAACCTTCATCTCTTCTACTTTTCGAGTGCAAGTTTCAATACTTGGTCGTTTGACTTAACATAGTGGAAGGTCAAGCCCTCGATATACTCTTTTGTTATCTCCTCGACATCTTTGCGATTCTCCTCAGGGAGCAGGATTGTGTGGATTCCTGCACGCTTTGCCGCCAAAATCTTCTCCTTAACTCCGCCAATCGGCAATACACGACCGCGCAACGAGGTTTCACCAGTCATCGCGATACGCTCCTTAACCTTGCGCCCCGTGTAGGTCGAAACAATCGATGTTATCATCGTAATACCTGCCGAAGGTCCATCTTTCGGCACTGCACCCTCTGGAACATGGATATTGAGGTCATTCTTCTCGAATACCTCAGGGTTGATGCCCAACTCCTTATGGTGCGCCATAACCCACTCGTGGGCGATGGTTGCCGACTCCTTCATCACATCGCCGAGGTTACCCGTAAGCGACAACTTGCCCTTACCCGGAGTGAGGATACTTTCAATATAGAGAATATCGCCGCCGACCTGTGTCCATGCCAAGCCCGTAACCACGCCGACCATATCCTTAATCTCGTACTCGTCATTGCGGAACTTCGGCTTGCCGAGTACCTTTTCGATTTGCTCGGCGGTGAACGAAGGCGAGAACTCCTCTTCGAAGGCTATCTCCTTGGCACGCGAACGAGCCAACTTTGCCAAGTGCTTGTCGAGTGAACGAACTCCCGACTCGCGAGTATATTCCGAGATAATCTTCTTCACGATGTCGCGCTCGACAACCATCTGCTCCTCCTTCAAACCGTGAGCCTCGCACTGCTTGCGCACAAGGTGCTTTTCGGCAATCTCAATTTTATCTTCGAGAATGTACCCCGGGATATTTATCAACTCCATACGGTCGCGCAGTGCAGGATTTACCGCTCCTATATCGTTTGCCGTAGCGATAAATAACACTTTCGATAAATCGTACTCCGTATCGAGGTAGTTGTCGTGAAATGTGGTGTTCTGCTCGGGGTCCAAAACCTCCAACAATGCAGACGATGGGTCGCCGTGGTTGCTGACGGTAATTTTATCCACCTCGTCAAGAATGATGACAGGGTTTGACGAGCCACAACGCTTGATAGTCTCGATAATTCGTCCCGGCATCGCTCCGATATATGTACGGCGGTGACCTCTAATCTCCGCCTCATCGTGCAGACCACCGAGTGCAATACGACCAAACTTGCGACCAAGTGCCGTAGCCACCGACTTGCCGAGCGAGGTTTTACCTACTCCCGGAGGACCATAGAGGCAGAGAATTGGGGACTTCAAATCGCCCTTCAACTTGATGACTGCAAGGTGCTCCAAAATTCTATCCTTAACCTCGTCAAGACCGAAGTGGTCGGCATCGAGCTGCTCTCGTGCGCATTTGAGGTCGAGATTATCTTCGGTAAACTCGTTCCATGGCAAATCGACCATCAGCTGCAAATATGTCATCTGCACCGAGTACTCTGCAACGGCAGGATTGAGACGCTCCATTTTCGAGAGTTCCTTCTCGAACATCTCGGCAGTAGCCTTGTTCCACTTCTTCTTCGATGCAGCCTCGCGCAGACGAGCGATATCGCCATCTTCGTCCTCGCCCAACTCCTGCTGAATGGTGCGCATCTGCTGTTGCAGATAGTAGTCGCGCTGCTGCTTGTCAATCTCCTGCTTAACCTTGCCCTGAATATCCTGCTTGATTTCGAGCAACTGTTGTTCGCGGATAAGTATTTCGAGCAACTTGCGCGAACGAGCCAACAAGCCCGGTGCTTCGAGCAACATCTGGCGGTCATCGTCCGAAAATTCGAGATTCGAGCAGATGAAGTTCACAATGCCTCGGCGCGAGTCGATGTTCTTTATCGCAAACGAAGCCTCCTTTGGCATCGTTGGCGAGGTATTGATGATGTTGAGTGCAACATCTTTAATGGACTCGATAAGTGCATCGAACTCCACACTATTATGCTCTGGTGTAGAGTCGAGCAACGGTGTAACCCTCGCCTTGAAGAATGGCTCGGTCGAGATATACTCGCCAACCTCAATCTTCTCCAAGCCCGAAAGGATAACCGTAAGGTTGCCGTTAGGCATTTCGAGTATCTTCAATATACGCGCCGCCGTACCTATGCGGTACATATCGTCAGGCTTCGGTGTCTCAATCTCGGCATTCTTCTGCAAGACGGCTCCGAGTAGTCCACCCTCTGCCTGTACGGCACGCACAAGGGCGATGCTCTTCTCGCGACCTACCGTAATAGGGGTTATCGCGCCCGGAAAGAGCACCGAACTGCGGAGTGTTAAAATTGGTAAAACCTCTGGCAACTGCACCTCCTCGATGGTGTCGTCATCGTTGCCTGCGATGATTGGAATGACCTGATGTTTCTGGTCTGTGATGTCGGGTGCAAGCCCCAAATCATCAAAAAAAGTCTCGTTATTATCTTTCTTTCCCATAATTTCGTCTGTGTCTGATTGTAAATCGTTGCGCCGCACGCCATTGCGCGCGCATACACGCGTCACACGCACATATTATCTGCAAAGATAATACTTTTTTTGAGAAGAAATCAACAAACATTTGCTTTTTTTACTAACTTTGATGCAGAATAACCACTAAATTGTATGTTATGAAACAGATTGTAAGTTTGTTGGCGTTGTGTATCACAGCGTTGTTGTCGGTGTGGCTCGTTACAGAGTCCCGTCAGAAGAGTGGCGTAATCGAGACTATCGAGGCGCGCCGTAGTATCCGTGTCTACAAGGATACCCCAGTCGAGCGCGAAAAGTTGCAACTCCTTGCCGAGTGCGGCGTGAAGGCTCCGAGTGCATTGAATCGTCAGGAGTGGGAGGTGCGTATTGTCGATTCGAAGGAGTGGATAAATGACTGCACTGCTACCTATTTGAAGGCTGTCGAAGGTACGGGCAAAGCCGATTATCTGACGAAAGATCCGAACTTCAAAAATATCTTTCGCAATGCCGCTGCCCTGATTTTTGTGGCAGCTCCCGAAGGTCTTTTTTCAGGTGTGAATGTGGGAATGCTTGGTGAGAATATGATGCTGGCTGCCACCGAGTTGGGGCTTGGTACCTGCTGCTTGGGCAGTGTGCAGATGATATTCTCCGAGCCGTCAATGGCGGAGTATCTCGCATCACTCGGCTTCTCCGAGGACTATAAACTCAGTTATGCCTTGGCAGTGGGTTATCCCGATGAGTCGCCCGATGCAAAACCGCGCGATATGGCGAAGGTTAAGTTTTTAGATTTTTAGAGCGGAGAGCACTACCTCCTCCGCTGCGCTTGTTCTCCCTATTTAGGGGCTATTAGCCATTAGCTTTTTTATTAGAGGTTGTTAGTGTTTTTATTAAGTGCTTCCGCGTATCCCAGTAAAGCGACCAACGGGAGCGTCCCCAGTAGTCCCCAGTAAGGGCGGAACGCCCGCCCCCAGTAATCCTCGGAAATCACTGCGCCTTAACCACGCTCGGAGTTCCCAAAACTAAAAACCAATGGCTAACCTTTTTTTGGGGTTAGCCATTGGTTTTTGTGGTGCAGCCTTGCGACCTACTCCGCATATTTAAGCGCAGGGAATATCTGCTGCAAATGTCGTGTTACCCCCTCGTGCGTTGCCGTCTCCGACAAGATGAGGATAATGTTGTTGTCGCCGGCAACCGAGCCGATAATCTCCTTGATTTTGTGGCTATCGACTATCACCGAGATAGCACTCGCATAGCCCGACTTTGTGGCGAGAACTGCGATGTTGTGCGAGAATTTGATACCGAGAACGGCATCGCCCACACTTGCCACATTCGATACAATCTCGGAGCCGAGTTTCTCGCTCAAAACATAGATGTAGCCCTTGTCGGGGTGTGGCATTTTTGAAATGTTAATCTCCTTGAAATCTCTCGACAAGGTACTCTGTGTGGCGCGTACGCCATAGTCTAATAGTCGCTTTATGAGTTCCTCCTGCGAACTGATGAGTTCCTCGCTGATAATTCGTTTAATAAGATTTAATCGTTCTACTTTGTGTCCCATGGGTTAATTAGTGTTTGTAAATTTGTGTATGCAAATATATACATAAATTTCCGAATTACGCAATAAAAATGGGAAAAATATCTCGATAATTATCGCCTTTTCGAGGGAAGTAACTGAGGCAGAGTGAAACACCTCCCTCTGTCCGCACGCTCCGAGGTGTTCCGAAGCGACTAATCGTTGTATGATAGTCGATTCTCCTCGCGGAACTGGCTTGGTGATACCCCTTCGACCTTTCGGAACACGGTCGAGAATTGCCCAACATTCTCATATCCAAGTAGGTATGCAGTCTCGGTAATACTCTTGTTTTCGGTCACCAACAACTCCTTGGCGTAACTCATCATTAGGAGCGTCAGATAGCGCGAGGGCGAGACTCCGATTACTCGTTTGAAGGTCTGGCGAAACCACGAATATCCCACACCGAGCCTCTCTGCAATATCTTCGGCGCGGAGAGAGTGGTGTAGTCGCTCCCTCATAAGTTTGCACCCCTCGTTTATTATCTCCTCGGCATATCCGCTCTCGGAGGCTCTGTTTCGGTGTTTGTAGAGTATCTGTCCGAGCATGTGCGTTACGATGCCCGCCAACAACTGCTGACAGCCGATATTCTCCTTTGCGGCAAGTCGTATCGCCTCCTGATATAGCGATATAAGGGTGTTGCTCAAACCAATTGAGAGCAGTGGCGAGGACTTCGGAAACGAGTTGCTCGAAAAGATGTGGTTGGCAACCTTGCCCTTGAATCCTATCCAATACTCACTCCAACCCGACTTCTTGTCGGGTGCATAACTATGCCGTTCGCCAGGGTAAAGAAATACTATCGTGCCTCTGTTGATGCGGCATTTCGACTTTGACTCCGACTCAAAGTAGCCGCAACCTTCGGTGATGTAGAGAATCTGGTACTCATCGAGCACGCGACCGCTGTTCGAACGGAAGTGGTAAGTCGTAGGGTGTTGCATCGCAGGGTAGTTGGCGTTCGGCTCTATCGATTGGTAGCCTACGGTTGTAATCTCCATGCCCCACGCACTCTCGTGCAATCCCCCCGTCAGATATTTTAGCGAATTAGCGTTGAGATTTGCCATGTCTTGTCAAATTTGAAAACTTTAATATCATTTTTGATACTCAAAGATAGTAAATATATTCTTATATTTGCAATAGTTTAGATGTGATATTTTGTAAAAATATGGAAATTCATAACTTTTTGGCATTTGACTTGGGTGCGACAAGCGGTCGCTCGGTTATCGGTACATTGCGAGATGGCAAAATTGAAATACGCGAACTTACCCGCTTCCCCAATGGCATAGTGGAGTTGCACGGCAAGTTCTACTGGAATCTCTTTGGCTTGTACGAGCATCTCAAAGAGGGGCTTTTTGCCTGCGCGCGCGAGGGTATTACGCCCGACTCGATAGGTGTCGATACTTGGGGTGTCGATGTGGTGTCTATTGGTGAAGATGGCTCGATACTCGGTGTGCCGAGGGCATATCGCGACCCATATACGGTGGGTGCGCCCGAGAGGTATTTCGAGATTGTGCCGCGCGAGGAGGTCTACGATAAGACGGGTATCCAGATTATGAATTTCAATACCCTGTTTCAGATATTTGCAGCGGTACAGGAGGGTTATGCTCCCGTGGTCGAGGCTAAACGATTGTTGTTTATACCCGATGCCTTGTCCTATATGCTTACGGGCAAGGAATTCTGTGAATATACCATCGCCTCGACCTCGCAGATATTGAATCCGCGAAACGGTGAGTTTGAGGAGTCGCTCTTGAAGGCTGCCGGGGTTAGTGCAGATATTCTGCCAAAACCGCAACTTCCGGGACAGGTTATCGGTCAGTTGACCGATGCGTTGGCTGCCGAAACCCGCATCGGTAAGGTCGATGTCGTGGCGGTGGCGGGACACGATACCGCCTCGGCTGTGGCGGCGGTACCTGCCGAGAATGAGCGATTTGCATACCTCTCTTCGGGTACTTGGTCGCTGATGGGTATCGAGACCAAACAGCCAATCATTAGCGAGGAGTCGTTCCGTCATAACTTTACCAATGAGGGTGGTGTTGAGGGTACAACCCGTTTCCTGAAAAATATCTGCGGAATGTGGATTTTGGAGCAGTGCCGCAAGGAGTGGGAGCGAGAGGGCAAGGAGTACTCCTACTCCGAGATTGTCGCAATGGCAAACTCGGCGGAGCCGTTTGTCTCGTTCATCAACCCCGATGATGCTTCGTTTGCCAATCCGCAGTCGATGTTGCGCGCTATCGAGGATTTCTGCGTACGAACAGGTCAGCCGGTACCGCAAAGCGATAAGCAGATTGTGCGTACTATATTCGAGAGTTTGGCATTGCGCTACCGCGAGGTGTTGGAGATATTGGAGAGTATGTCACCATTTGCGATTGATGTTTTGCACATTATCGGTGGCGGCTCGAATAATGCTCTGCTCAATCAATACACCGCAAATGCTATCGGCAAGCGCGTAGTGGCGGGACCTTCGGAGGCTACTGCAATCGGAAATATAATGATGCAGGCGATTGGTGCGGGCGTTGTCGGCTCGTTGGCAGAGGCTCGTAAAATTATTCGCGCCTCAATCGAGACAGAGGAGTTCCAGCCACAAGACAGTGAGGCTTGGAGTGCCGCATACGAGAAATTTCACAACTTAAAATAACAGTAAAACTATGAATGAAGCAAAAATCAAACAGGCTTACGACATTGCCGTAGAGCGTTACGCCGAACTCGGCATTGATGTAGAGAATGTGCTCGAAAAGTTGCACAAAGTAGAGATCTCGATGCACTGCTGGCAGGCAGACGATGTTAGCGGTTTCGAGTCTACGGGTGATTTGACAGGTGGTATCCAGACCACAGGTAATTATCCGGGCAAGGCTCGTAATATCGAGGAGTTGCGTGCCGACATCTTGAAGGCAAAATCGCTTATTCCGGGCAATCAGCGTTTGAATCTCCACGAGATTTACGGCGACTTCGGCGGTAAGTTCGTAGACCGTAACGAGGTTGAGCCAAAGCACTTCGAGAGTTGGATGCAGTGGGGTGCAGAGCATGGAATGAAACTCGACTTCAACTCCACATCGTTCTCGCATGCGAAGTCGGGCGATTTGTCGTTGTCGAATCCTAATCAGGAGATTCGCGACTTCTGGATTGAGCACACAAAGCGTTGCCGTGCCGTAGCGGAGGAGATGGGACGCCGTCAGGGTGACCCTTGTATCATGAACTTGTGGGTACACGATGGTAGCAAGGATATCACCGTAAATCGTATGAAGTACCGCGAGTTGTTGAAGGATTCGCTCGACCAGATTTTCGCAACCAAGTACGACAATATGAAGGATTGCATCGAGTCGAAGGTCTTTGGTATCGGCTTGGAGAGTTACACCGTAGGCTCTAATGACTTCTATATCGGCTATGGAGCACAGAACAACAAGATGGTAACCCTCGACACAGGTCACTTCCACCCAACCGAGAGCGTTGCCGATAAGTTGTCTTCGTTGCTTCTCTATGTTCCAGAGGTTATGCTCCATGTAAGCCGTCCAGTTCGTTGGGATTCGGACCATGTAACCATTATGAATGACGATACGCTCGACTTGATGCACGAGATTGTTCGTTGCGATGCCCTCGACCGTGTACATATCGGTTTGGACTACTTCGATGCCTCGATTAATCGCCTTGGTGCTTATATCATAGGCACGCGCGCGACCCAGAAGTGTCTGTTGCGTGCATTGTTGGAGCCACTTGCGCAGTTGCGTGAGTATGAGGCAAAGGGTCAGGGATTCGAGCGTTTGGCACTTCTCGAAGAGGCGAAGGCTCTGCCTTGGAATGCAGTGTGGGATATGTACTGCTTGCGCAACGGTGTCCCTGTGGGCGAGGCATTTATCGCCGATGTTCAGCAATATGAAAAGGAGGTTACATCTAAGAGATAGAAGATTATGTATCGTATAGTTCTTAACGAAACATCATATTTTGGTGCAGGTTGCCGTTCGGTGATTGCCGATGAGGTGGCAAAGCGAGGCTTTAAGAAGGCATTTTTCGTAACCGATAAGGATTTGATTAAGTTCGGTGTTGCCGAGAAGATTGAGGAGGTTTTGAAGGGTGCAAATATCCCTTACGAGATTTACAGCGATGTAAAGGCTAACCCTACAATCGGCAATGTGCAGCGCGGTGTTGAGGCGTACAAGGCTTCGGGTGCAGACTTTATTATCGCACTCGGAGGTGGCTCCTCGATTGACACGGCAAAGGCTGTGGGTATCATTGTAAATAACCCCGAGTTTGCAGATGTTCGCTCGTTGGAGGGTGTAGCCCCTACGAAGCACCGTGCAGTGCCTACCTTTGCTATTCCAACCACCGCAGGAACTGCGGCAGAGGTGACTATCAACTATGTTATCACCGATGAGGAGGCAAAGAAGAAGATGGTTTGCGTAGACCCTAACGATATCCCAATGTGCTCGATTATCGACTGCGAGTTGATGTACTCGATGCCAAAGGGCTTGACCGCAGCTACGGGTATGGACGCTTTGACTCACGCTATCGAGAGCTATATCACTCCAGGTGCTTGGACTATGAGTGATATGTTCGAGGCTAAGGCTATCGAGTTGATTGCAACACACCTCAAAAATGCTGTTGAGAATGGTAAAGACGAGGTTGCTCGTTCGGGAATGGCCGAGGCTCAGTATATCGCAGGTATGGGCTTCTCGAATGTAGGTTTGGGTATCGTTCACTCGATGGCTCACCCTCTCGGAGCATTCTATGACACTCCGCACGGCGTAGCAAATGCGTTGCTCTTGCCTTATGTTATGGAGTACAACGCTGATTCTCAATCGCATGCTAAGTATTTGGGCATCGCAAAGGCGATGGGCGTAAACACCGATGGCATGAGCGTAGACGAGGGCGTTAAGGCTGCTATCGATGCAGTTCGTGCTCTCTCATTGAGCATCGGTATCCCACAGCACTTGTGCGAGATTGGTGTGAAGAAGGAGGATATTCCTCAGTTGGCAGTCGCTGCATTCAACGATGTCTGCACAGGTGGAAACCCTCGCCCAACTTCGGTTGAGGATATCGCTAAGTTGTACGAAATTGCTTACGAATAGTCGCAATTATGGAGATTATAATCGGTCTTTTGATTATTGCGATAGGTGCATTCTGCCAATCGAGTTGCTATGTGCCTATCAACAAAATTAAGGGTTGGAGCTGGGAGTCGTATTGGCTCGTACAGGGTGTTTTCGCTTGGCTCGTATTCCCGCTTTTAGGCTCGTTGTTGGCTGTGCCCGAAGGACACAGCCTCTGCGAGTTGTTCTCTAATGGCAACACCTTCAATATCCTTATGACTATCGTCTTTGGTGTGTTGTGGGGTGTTGGAGGCTTGACATTTGGTCTCTCGATGCGCTATCTTGGCGTGGCACTCGGTCAGAGTATCGCTCTCGGAACTTGCGCAGCGGGTGGAACAATCTTGGGCCCTGTATTGCTCAACGCATTCTTCCCTGAGTTGGACACCCTCTCATCGCTTACCTTTGCAGTTATTTCGGGCGTGGTAGTAACCTTGCTCGGTATTGCAATTATCGGTATTGCCGGTATGATGAAGGCTAACTCTCTTCCTGAGGAGGAGAAGAAGGCTGCAGTCAAGGATTTCAACTTCCCGAAGGGTATTGCTATCGCTTTGTTGGCAGGTGTTATGAGTGGTTGCTTCAATGTAGGTTTGGAGTTTGGTAAGGATATCAACTTTGGTGAACTTACAGCACCTATGTTCAAAACCTTGCCTGCTACAATGCTCGTTACATTGGGAGGCTTTGTGACAAATGCTATCTACTGCCTCTATCAGAACTACAAGAACAAGAGCTTCTGCGACTATAAGCAGGGCAACTTGTGGGCTAACAACCTCCTCTTCTGTGCTTTGGCAGGAGCATTGTGGTACAGTCAATTCTTTGGATTGAGCCTTGGTAAGGGTTTCCTTACAGAGTCGCCTACGATGATGACTTTGTCGTTCTGTATCCTAATGTCGTTGAATGTAACTTTTGCAAATGTTTGGGGTATAATCCTCAAAGAGTGGAAGGGTTGTTCGAAAAAGACCATTGCAGTGCTCCTCTTGGGTATTGTGGTATTGGTGTTGAGTTCGTTCTTGCCTGAACTTTTAAAATAAAAGAGAAAATTATGAAATCAATATTGGAAAATCGCCCTGCACTTACTGCCGAGGTTGAGAAGGTTGCCGAGGTGGCAGGCTATCTCTG
>JAZRJD010000019.1:0-24963 GCA_045645625.1 Alistipes sp. | reverse complement strand
GGCAAAGTTGCGGTCGAAGGCTGCGAACATTATCGGGCGATGCCACAATAATGCTCCGATAATCAGCACGATAGATAGGATTGCAAGCGCAATGATATCGCCGTTGGTAACAGTCAAAATACTACCAAAAAGGAAGTTTGCCATATCGCCCGAGGTGTAGCCTGGTCGCAGGGCAATAAAGAATGCTCCAATCGCCATACCTATACCCCACACCATTCCGATAGCCGAGTCGGGGCGAATTTTCGAGCGAGAGTTGCTCCACTCGATGCCGAGAGCCGAGAGAACGGCAAAAACTGTTGCTCCGAGAATGGGGTTTGCGCCAAAGTAGAACGCAATGCCAAGGCCGCCAAACGAGGCGTGGGTGATGCCTCCGCAGAGGAATACCATTCTGCGAGCCACGATATATGTGCCTATAATTCCGCAAGTTATGCCCGACAAGATGCACGCCATCAGCGCATTCGACAGGTAGTTGTATTGGAGTATGTCGTTGATAAATTCCATTGTTTCCTTAAATGTATGCGCAAATATAATGAAAAAATCGAAAGATTTTACTAATTTTGTACCAAGAATGAAGAAGGTTAATTTCCATACACTCGGTTGCAAGCTCAACTTTTCGGAGAGTTCTACCCTCGCACGAGAGTTCGAGGCGGGTGGATTTGTGCGTGTAGGCACCAACGAAGATGCCGATATTTCGGTCATAAACTCCTGCTCGGTAACGGCGCAGGCGGATAAAAAATGTCGCAATCTGATACGCAAAATTCATCGCCGAAACCCCGATACAATCATTGCGGTTACGGGTTGTTATGCACAGCTCAAACCTTACGAAATCGCAGAGATTGAGGGCGTGGATATTGTCTTGTGTAACAACAATAAAGGCGATTTATATAAAGAAGTACTTAAACTAACCGAGCGAGGCAAAACAAAGGTCTTTTCGTGCGAAACTGACGAGATAACTTCCTTCTTCTCGGCCTTCTCTTCGGGCGACCGCACTCGTGCCTTTTTGAAGGTGCAAGATGGTTGCGATTATTGCTGCGCCTACTGCACCATTCACAACGCTCGTGGAGCGAGTCGAAACACCCCGATTGTCGAGGCGGTAAAACAGGCGGAGGAGATTGCTCGTGGCGGTCAAAAAGAGATTGTAATCACAGGTATAAATACGGGCGATTTTGGTCGCACTACGGGTGAGAGTTTTCTCGATTTGTTGAGGGCTTTGAACGATGTTGAGGGCATCGAAAGATACCGAATTTCCTCGATAGAACCGAATTTGCTAACTGACGAGATAATAGAGTTTTGCGCCTCGTCACCTAAATTTCAACATCACTTCCATATTCCTATCCAATGTGGCTCGAATAAGGTGCTCGGTTTGATGCGCCGCCGCTACACTGTGGAGAAGTTCGAGGAGCGCATAAATGCGGTGCGTCGAGCAATGCCCGATGCCTTCATCGGCATAGATGTAATTACCGGTTTTCCGGGCGAGGGCGAGAAGGAGGCAGAGGAGTGCTACAACTTCCTCTCGAAGATAAACCCTTCGTTCCTGCACATCTTCCCATTCTCGGAGCGCGAGAATACCCCTGCGGTCAATTTCCCCGATAAGGTGTCACCCGAAGTTTCGATGGCGAGAGCCAAGCGTTTGGAGGAGTTGAGTAGCCGTTGCCACTATGACTTCTGCAAGCAATATCTCGGCACTGCGGCGGAGGTGTTATTCGAGAGTACGATGCGTGGCGGAATGATGACGGGATTTACAAGTAACTACCTGAAAATCAAAGTGCCATACGACAGAAAATATATAAATCAGATTGTTAAAGTCGAATTGCTCGAAATTGAGCCTTCGGCAGAAATTTTGGGAAGAATCATCTAAAAAGCGTTAAAAACATAGTTTTTATTCGGAAAATTACTATCTTTGTGAGATTAAACAGAGATAGTAACTTTTTTATTGAGATATGAAAGGTATTGGAAAGAGAACAACGATTGCGTTTTTGAGTATAGTTGCGCTATTGTCGGTGTCGGGAGTTATATCACTTTTTGAGTTGAGCAATTTGAGTTACGACACCGATGCGATACTCTCGGCAAGTAGTCGCGATATGGAGGTGGCGAAGGATTTGCTGCGCTCGGCGCACGACCATAGCCGTGCCATGATAGATGTCGCTATCTTCGACAACGAGAGGGAGAAGGAGTCGTGCCGTAAGGCGTTGGCGGAACTCGACTCGCATATCGCCTCGGTGCGCGACAAAGCACCTGCGGCGGTGCAGGGAAGCCTCGACACGCTCTCGCTGTATAGTGCGGAGTTGCGACAATTGACCGAGAACTACAAATCGACCGAGACCGTTGCGATAGATTCGCTGACTGTCGAAATTCACAAAAAAGATGGTCGCAAGTGGTATGTTGCGACCTACGAGCCGGCATACAACCGCTTTGTCGAGCAGGTAAAGCGTTACATCACACTCTCGCATGGCGAGTTGGCACCTCGTGCTGCGCAACTCTCGAAAAATGCCTATCGCTCGGTGGCTCCGGTGCTGATTTCGTTGGCGGTGATGATTGCTATCGTGCTGATGCTCTACTACTTTGTCTATATCTACGGCGTAAATCCGATAAAGCGTATCAATCGCGCACTTGCCGACCACCTCTCGTTCAAACTGCCATACAAGCCAAAGGCAGAGATGGTCGATGAGATTAAGGAGTTGAGCGACAATATCGAGAATTTGATAAACCTGTCGAAGTTGAATAAAAAGAGCGAGAACGATGCGATTTAGTGTAATTTTGAGATATGTGGGTACGGTGATGCTCTGCCTCTCCGCTTTTATGGCGGTGTCGGCGGGTATCTCGCTTGTGTCAGACGATACGGGCTTTTATCCGTTGCTGCTGTCGGCACTGCTTACGCTGCTGCTCGGTGCCTTCCCGATGATTTTCGTATCGAAGGCGGATAATATCACCACCAAGGAGGGCTTTATGATTGTCGTAGGCTCGTGGGTGTTGTCGTGCGTGGTCGGAATGTTCCCATATCTGATTTGGGGAGGCGAGTTCTCATTGGTAAATGCTTGGTTTGAGAGTGTTTCGGGCTTTACGACTACGGGAGCATCTATCCTGACCGATATCGAAGCGGTGCCACAGGGGTTGCTCTTTTGGCGCTCGGCTACAAACTGGATTGGCGGTGTTGGCGTGGTGATGTTTGCGTTGCTGATTTTGCCATCGCTCGGAACAAACAAGATGGAGTTGTCGGGCATTGAACTCTCTTCGTTGGCGAAAGATAACTACCGCTACCGTACGCAGATGGTTGTGCGTATTCTGCTGGCAGTATATATTGGCTTGACGGTGGTGACTACCCTATTACTGAAAGTTTCGGGCATGCGTTGGTTTGATGCGGTAAATCATGCGATGTCGGCGTGTGCTACGGGCGGATTCTCGACCAAGAATGCAAGTGTGGGCTTTTACGATAGTCCGCTTATCGAGTGGATTTTGATTGGGGCGATGTTCCTGTCGAGCCTCCATTTCGGACTTATCTACTCAACCTTTGCCCGCAAGGCAAACAATATCTTCCGTTCGGAGGTGGTGCGTGTCTATGCGGCAATTATCGCCGTGGCAACGCTCTGCATTGGCGCAAGTCTTTTCCTTACGGATACATACGATAATCTGTTTACGGCGTTGAGACAGTCGGTTTTCCAGGTGGTGTCGCTTATTACGACTACGGGTTTTGCAACGGCAAATACCAACCTCTGGACTCCGTTTGCGATGGTTATACTGATTATCCTCTCGATAATATGCGGTTGTGCAGGCTCGACTTCGGGCGGCGTGAAGGTCGATAGAATACTGCTATTTGGCAAGGTCTTGAAGGCGCGCTTGCGTATGCAGCAACATCCGAGTGCCATTATCCGTGTTCGCCTCGATGGTATTGTGCAGGAGGAGCGACAAATGAATGCGGTGACACTCTTTTTGACGACATATTTTGTGCTGATACTGGTGGCGACATTGACGAGTACACTGTTTGGGCTCGATTTGCTTACGGCATTCTCCTCTTCGGTGGCATTTATCGGCAATGTGGGACCGGGCTTTGGCGAGGTTGGCTCTTTCGATAACTACGCCGCCATGCCTTCGTTGTTGAAGATTCAGGGCACGATATTGATGCTGATGGGGCGTCTCGAAATTTTTGGATTTATTCAGTTCCTATTTATCAGAATGTGGCGATGAAACGAACTACTATATTTGTTATGGCAGTGGCGTGTGCCGTAGTGGCGCAGGCGCAGACCGCAAAGGATTTGGAGCGCGCGGGCTTTGTACGCGACTCGGTGGCGGAGGTGCTGGCGGAGCATCGTGCCAACTATGCCAAGAACGAATCGATGCGCGAACGACTTGCTCCGATGATTCTCTCGTTGGAGAAGGAGATTGTGCGCTTGCAGGGCGAGTATGACAGGATTCTCGGCTCCATATCGCAGAGCGATGTCAAAAGGAGTTTGACAGCATACGAAGAGGCAAAGCGGAGTGCAGATAGTGCGACTGCGGAGCAGAGGAGCGTTGTTGCGGAGGATAGAGGGACATATACCCCCGACAAGGCGCGTATGAAGCGCGACTTGGTGGCAAACGACTACTTTGTGCACTACCTTTCGCCGGCAGATTATGCCTCTCTGAAAGAGGCTCAACGGCGCGAGACGAATGTCAAAGAGGTGGTGGCGCAGTATGTTGCGGAGTATGGTGAGTTGCTGTCGTTGCAACGCCAATATATGGAGGTGGCTACTCGCGGCGAGGCGGATAGTATATCGAATATATTTACAGCAAAGAAGGCGAGATTGGCGGAGCGCAACAATCAGATTGCGCAGATGTGGTCATCGCTCTATTTCAACAAGATATACGCCTACGACCTATTGATGGAGCGAGGGGGCAATACCTCGATGCTCGACTACTCGGCGGAGGCAGCAGCGCGTGCCGAGCGCGAGATAAATGAGCATAGCGACCTCTATGAGTCCAATGCCTTGGTGGACTATTACGCTCGTAAAAAGGCATTGACAGAATATGAGTTGCAGATTGCAACGACACTCTCGCTTACCACCTCGCGTGACTCGTTGAAACTTGTGCAGGCGGAGTTGAAAAATCGCGACTATCGCCTCTCGAAACTCTCACTCGAACGCCGCAGTTTCATCAAGTATGAGGATGTCAAGGTAAAGACACCTTCGGTCTATAACTCCAAAAATCCGGTGCCACGCACCAAGGTCTACGACTACGGCACAATCTATCGCATTCGTGTGGGATTGTTCTCGAAGCGACCAAATATCTCGGCACTGCGTGGAGTTATGCCGTTATCCTATACCGATGCCTACAACAAGGGACTATACGCCTATTTTGTGGGCGGTTTCCGTACCGAGCAGGAGGCAAAGGAGGGGGTTGTATATCTGAAAAAGTTGGGTTTCCGCGACCCTATTATTGCGGTGTGGGTTGATGGCGAGTACTACCCTACGCTCGAAGATATGCGCCGATCGGAGAGCCAGTATAATGTAGAGATTTCGGGCGTGCTGACACTCTCGGAGGAGGTCAAGGCTCGAATACTTGCACACAAGAGCGATTGCACCATTTCGCGCATAGGCTCGACCTTTGTGGTCGGAACATTCGAGGGTAAATCGGCTGCCGAGGCTGTTGCGGCCGATATTAAGAGCCTCAATGGAGATATAACGGTTGGAATTACTAAAAAACCTTAAAGATATGAAGAGAATTTTTCTGTTGTTCGTGTTGGCATTGACTATGCCATTGGCGGCTTTTGCGGAGAATAACCCAAAGGCAGACGAGAAAGCGCAGGTTGTAGTCGGCAATGCCCGATTTACGGTGCTCACTTCGCAGATGATTCGTATGGAGTGGAGCGAGGACGGTAAGTTCGAGGATAGGGCTACGCTGACCTTTGTCAATCGTAAGTTGGAGGTGCCGCAGTTCAAAGTTAAGCAGACCAAGTCGAAGGTGACAATCACAACCTCGAATGTTACTTTGACCTACTTGAAGGGTGCGAAGTTCTCGGCAGAGAATCTCTCGGCAGAGATTTTGGTTGGCGACAAGAAGGTTGTGTGGCACTATGGCGATAAGGATACCCAGAACTTGATGGGTACAACCCGAACACTCGACCGCTACTACGGCTCGAAGCCGGGCAATAGCCCGATGGAGACGGGTTTGCTCTCGCGTGCAGGTTGGACTGTTGTCGATGACTCGACTCGTCACCTCTTTACTCCGGTAGAGTCGCACTGGAAGCAGTGGGTTGAGTGCCGTCCCGAGGGTGACCGCCTCGACCTCTACCTCTTTGCCTACGGACACGAATATACAAAGGCATTGAAGGATTATACTCGCGTGGCAGGCGATATTCCGTTGCCTCCGAAGTATGTGTTTGGCTATTGGTGGAGCCGCTATTGGCAGTATTCGGATAATGAGTTGCGCGACTTGGTCGAGACGATGCGTTCGTTGGATATTCCGCTCGATGTGTTGATTGTCGATATGGACTGGCACGAGACATGGGGATTGAAGAGGGGTGCAGATGCAAAACGCGATGAGTATGGTCAGCGTGTCGGCTGGACAGGCTATACTTGGAAAAAGCAGTTGTTTCCTTCGCCCGAGAACTTCCTCGATTGGTGCCATAAGCAGGATTTGAAGGTTTCGCTTAACCTCCACCCTGCATCGGGTATTCAGCCATACGAGGAGCCGTACAAGCGTTTCATTGAGGCTTACGGCTGGAAAGAGGAGGGCAAGAGTGTTCCTTACAAGATGTCGGAGCAGAAGTGGGCAGATACTTACTTCGACACCGTGCTTGGTCCAATGGAGAAGCAGGGAGTCGATTTCTGGTGGCTCGATTGGCAGCAGTGGGTACACAGCAAGTATGTGAAGGATTTGAGCAATACATTCTGGCTCAACCACACCTTCGATCACCACATGGCGGAGAAGGGCAATGAACGACCTATGATATATCACCGCTGGGGCGGTCTTGGCTCACATCGCTATCAGACAGGCTTCTCGGGCGATATATATATCGCTTGGGAGTCGTTGCAGTTCCTGCCTTGGTTTACCGCTACCGCATCGAATGTGGGCTACGGATATTGGGGACACGATATCGGTGGTCACATGTTCCACAAAGACGATAAGAAATTTATAGACCCCGAGTTGTATCTGCGTTGGTTGCAATACGGAGTATTTACTCCTGTATTCAAAACCCACTGCACCAAGGACCGCGTAATTGAACGCCGTATATGGCACTTCCCTGACCACATGTTCGATATGCGTGCCACTATGCATCTGCGCTATGCTTTGGTGCCTTATATCTACGCTGCTGCACGCGAGTCATTCGATACGGGAGTCTCGATGACTCGCCCAATGTACTACACATATCCAGAGCACGATTTGGCATACTCGATGGGTGACCAATTTATGTTTGGTAACGATATGCTTGTGGCTCCAATCGTAACGCCTGCCGATAAGGTTACCAGCTTGGCTACACGCAAAGTGTGGCTGCCAAAGGGTAAGAGATGGTTTAATATGGTAAGTGGCAAGATGTATGATGGTAGCGATGAGGTGGTTGATATCCACTGCACCCTCTCCGAAAATCCATACTTCGTTGAGGCAGGAGCGATTATTCCGATGTATCCGAAGTCGGTGCGCAACCTGCAACACACAATCAACACCTATCTCCTGACCTTTGTTCCGGGTGGCGATGGCGAAACAATCATCTACGAAGATGACGGCAAGTCGAAGGACTACGCCTCAGCATACGCTACGATTAAGGTTACAAAGCGTAGCGAGGGCAACAAGGTTGTGATTACAATCGCTCCGCGCAAGGGCGCGTTCGAGGGTGCTATGGCGACAAACTCGTATGAGTTGCGTTTGCCTGCGAACTATCCTCCAAAGTCTGTTCGCGTTGATGGCAAGGAGTTGCCGTATAGCCGTTACGCTGAGGTTGGCGAGTGGGGATACGATGGTTATACCCTTGCGCCATATATTCTTGTTGGCGATGTAGATAACGCAAAGGGTTGCACCGTTGAGGTCGAGTTTGCCGAGGGTGACTTGGCTGTGCAGGATAGACTCTACGGCATGCAGGGCGTAGTAAATCGTTGCGTGAAACTTACGGCAGAGTTCAAAGAGGCGTATGCCGCGGCTTACGACCCATACCCTCTCCTGCCCGACTTCTATATGAATGTTTCGCAGGCTCCAAACTTCGTTATGGAGTTCCCGCAGGATGTTCACAAGAGCGTGGATAACTACCACAAGTCGCTTGCAGAGTGCTTGGTGGAGATAGATAAGATGGATAAGTTTACAGAGGAGTTCCGTGCACGAATTAAGGCGCAACTTACAAAGCAGTAGGAGATGCTGAAAAATATAGTTTTCGACCTTGCGGGGGTGGTATTTGCCCGTAACCCATTGCGCTTCCCGAAGCATTTGGAGGAGTTCTTTTCCTTCGTATTCACTACACCCGAGGGGGGAGTGCCAAAGTTCTGGGAGGATTACGACCGCGGCGTGCTGCCTGTCGATGAGGTGGCAAAGGCTGTGGCGGAGTATCGTGGCTGCGATATGGAGACGGCAAAGGCTAATATGTTGCTTGCCATCGAGTATCAGGAGGAGGTTGAGCCTACGGCTCGGCTTATAGCCGAGTTGAAGGCGCAGGGCTATCGACTTATCGTGTTGTCGAATATGTCACCCGAGTATATAGAATTTCTGCGCAGAAAACCCGTATATCGCCACTTTGACGAGGAGATTATATCCTGCGAGGTTAAGTGCGTAAAACCCGAGAGGGATATATACGAACTGCTCTTCTCGTGTTACGGAGTTGAGCCCGCCGAGACCATGTTTATTGACGACCGCAAGGAGAATGTTGAGGCGGCTGCCGAGTTGGGTATTATGCCGTTCCACTTCGACCGCCGAAATCCCGAAAAGGCGTGTGAGGAGTTACGAAGAGTGATTTATAACGAATAAAAGGCTAATGGCTAAAAGCCAATGGCTAATGGCAAAAAAAGAATAGATGGAAGAAAATCTTGAAATGGAGTTGTCGCACCCACACTACGATGTAGTTGTGATTGGTGGCGGTGCGGCAGGATTGATGGCGGCAGGTACGGCTGCACGAGTGGGCAATAAGGTGTTGCTGCTCGAAAAGATGGAGAAACCGGCGCGTAAGGTGCGTATTACGGGTAAAGGTCGTTGTAATCTGACCACTGCAAAGCCCGTTGAGGAGTTTGCCGAGAATGTTCGCACAAATGGAGAGTGGTTGCATGTTGCGATGTCGGAGTTTACTAACCGCGCAACGATGCGTTTCTTCGAGCGTATGGGCGTAAAACTCGTTACCGAGCGTGGCGAGCGCGTCTTTCCGGCAAGCGGTAAGGCGGCAGATATTGCCAATGCGTTGGAGTTCTACTGCCGTGACTACGAGGTTGATATTCAGTGCAATAGTCGTGTAACGGAGATTTTGGTTGCAGGGGGTAAGGTCTACGGCTTGAAGTATATGAATAAGCGTGGCTACGAGCGCAAAATCGAGGTCGAGAATGTGATTATCGCTACGGGTGGAGTATCCTACCCTGCTACCGGCTCTACGGGCGATGGCTACACCTTTGCCGACCGCGTGGGGCATACCATCGAAGATGTGCGACCATCGCTTACGCCGTTGAAGTCGAATCACCCGCAGATGGAGTATATAAATAATGTATGGCTCAAAAATATCAACGCCCGATTGTTCGTAGGCGGTGAGATGGTGCGCGAGGAGTTCGGCGAGATGTCATTCTCGGATCGTGGCTTGGAGGGTGCAGTTATTCTCCGTTTGAGCCGCGATGCCGTAGATGGTCTGCTCGAAGAGAAGAGCGTTAAAATCGAACTCGACCTGAAACCAGCTCTTACGGAGGATATCCTGCGTGAGCGTATCAAGCGCGAGGTGGCGGAGATGAAACCCGAGGACTTCTTTGCCGAGTTAGTGCGCAGGTTGGTGCCGAAGCCACTTGTGGTGCCTATCTGTAAGGAACTCGATGTACATTCGCGCCTCTATATCTCGAAGGTGTCGGACAAGGAGTTCGAGCGATTGATTAAGGTGTTGAAGGGTTGGTCGTTCCCGATTTCCGACTATGCGCCATTTGAGTATGCGGTGGTTACGGCGGGTGGCGTAAGTTGCTCGGAGGTGAACGAATATACGATGGAGTCGTTGAAAATCAAAGGAATGTACTTTGCTGGTGAGGTACTCGATGTAGATGCCAATACGGGAGGTTACAACCTGCAAATCGCATTCTCGACAGGTCACTTGGCGGGATTGCTCAAAAAATAGGAGGTACAGATATGAAAATCAGTGGTAGAAATATCGGTCGCAGATTGCAACTGCTGGGCAACAAACTCTCGCGTGCAAAGTACTATCACGGTTACGGCGTGCACTCGCCATTTGTCTATTCGCTTGTGCGTAAGGTTTTTATGAGCAAGGCACTCTTCGAGGACTCGGGCTCGGCACTCTACGACTCTCTGCGTGCCGAGGGCGTAGCAGAGAAGCGTGCGCGACAACTGCACAATCTTTTGGCGCATATCGGCGGAGAGGGCTATTCGATTAATGAGGTTGGTGGCGATGTCTCGATACTCTTGGCTTCCTACCCCACAGAGCAGTTGCGCGAGGCGTACGAAAAGGCTAAGGCGGCAGGCGTTGCACTTGTTATCTGCCACCCATATCTCAACCGCGAACGCCAGAACGAGGTGAAGGCTCTTGTTGCCGAACATCGCTCGACAACGGTCGATAATCGCGCCTACATCATCTTCTTTAACAACCACTTACCGAAACAACACTATCGCTTATGAAACTATATACCAAAGGTGGAGATAAGGGGCGAACATCGCTGATTGGCGGTGAGCGTGTGCGTAAGACCGATGTGCGCGTTGAGGCGTATGGCACAGCCGATGAATTGCAGGCTAATATCGCCTACTTGGCAGACCGAATGTCGCACGAGGAGGCTCTGTCGGAGTATGTTGAGGATTGCCGTTGGATATGCTCGAAACTGATGACCGTATGCTCGTCGTTGGCGGTTGGCAGTAATTGCGAATACGAGATACCTGCCATCACAGATGAGCATATCGCGTGGTTGGAGGGGCGTATCGATGCCTTGCAGGCAGAGTTGAAACCTGTTGAGTACTTCACTATTCCGGGTGGTTGCGAGTTGGCATCGCTTTGCCATATATGCCGTACGGTGTGCCGTAGAGCCGAACGCCGAGCAATTGAGGCGGCGGAGAGTTACGAGGTCGATAAATACCTTCTTGTGCTGCTAAATCGCCTTTCGGATTACCTCTATGCACTATGTCGTACAATTACGGAACGACTTGATGCAGAGGAAGTTTTGTGGCAACCATAACCGATCGTACTGAAAAAATAGCCAATTGGTTGAATTTTTATAGCATACTGCTTGTATATTAGAAATTTTTTATACTTTTGCGGTCGCAAATAATAGAAAATTGAAAATATTAACAACTAAAAAGATAGAACTATGTATTGGACACTTGAACTTGCATCGAAATTGGAAGATGCACCATGGCCAGCAACCAAAGAGGAACTTATTGACTATGCAACTCGTTCCGGCGCACCACTCGAAGTAATCGAGAATCTCCAAGAGATCGAGGACGATGGCGAGGCTTACGAAAGCATGGAGGAGATTTGGCCAGACTACCCTTCGAAGGAGGATTTCTTCTTTAACGAAGAAGAGTACTAAAAGCCGCATAGAGCGCAAATTTCTGCGTTAAACTGCAATAACCGAGATGCTCACATACGCTAAGTATGCTCCGCTCTCGGTTTTTTGTTTGCCTTGAACTTTATCGCTCTATGCGACTTTTCGTTTTGTAGATGAATAGAGCGCAAATTTCTGCGTTAAACGGCAAAATAATAGAGCCTGCTGAAACCTAGTGGTTGAGCAGGCTCTATTGCTATAAATGGATTGCTACTTTTTCTTTACAGGATCGCAGGTCAAGCCTACGCCCAACTTATTGAATATCTTGCGGTCTACCTCGCTCAACATCACGGTTGAGTGTACCTGACAGCCATCGAGTTTCGGCAGTTGGTCGATAGCCTTACGGCAGTTCTCATCAGTGATGCTCAACATCGACAATGCCACCAATACCTCATCGGTATGCAGGCGCGGGTTGTGTCCGTGCAGAAGATTTACCTTTGTCTTCTGTATCGGCGCAATCATCTTCTCGGGTATCAACTTAACATCGTGCGGGATATTCGCCAAATGCTTAGCCGCATTGAGCAAGAGTGCAGCACTTGGTCCAAGGAGAGGACTGGTGCGTGCGGTGATGATTGTGCCATCTTGAAGTTCTATCGCCGAGCAGTGAACGCCCTCACGGCTCTTGCGCTCGGCTGCTGCTACGGTCGTTTTGCGGTAGTCGGTGGTGAGTTTCGCCTGCTTCATCAGGAGCGATATCTTGCTAACCTCCTGCTCGTTATCTCCCTTTTGTGCAAGGTTGCCAAGTGCATTGTAGTAACGGCGTATAATCTCATCGCGCGCCGCCTCGCAGCAAGCCTCCTCATCGCTGAAACAGAAGCCAATCATATTGACACCCATATCGGTAGGCGACTTGTAGGGGCTCTCGCCATAAATCGCCTCGAAGAGTGTATTCAGCACTGGAAATATCTCGATATCGCGGTTGTAACTCGATGCAACACTGTTGTAGGCTTCGAGGTGGAACGGGTCAATCATATTGACATCGTTCAGATCTGCCGTAGCAGCCTCGTAAGCGATATTTACAGGGTGTTTGAGTGGTAAGTTCCACACCGGGAAGGTCTCGAACTTGGCATATCCCGCCTTCACGCCGCGCTTATTTTCGTGGTAGAGTTGGCTCAAACATACCGCCATCTTGCCACTGCCCGGTCCCGGAGCCGTTACAAATACGAGCGGTCGCGAGGTCTCGACATAATCGTTCTTGCCAAAGCCCTCGTCCGAGTCTATCAATGCCACATTGTTGGGATAGCCCTCGATGGTGTAGTGGTAGTAGACCTTTATGCTCTGTCTTTCGAGGCGTTTGCGGTAGGCATCGGCACTCGCCTGACCGTTGTAGTGGGTGATGACTACTCCACTTACGCAGAGTCCCAACTCCTCGAAAACGCCCTTCAAACGCAGGACATCTTCATCGTAAGTGATGCCGAGGTCGCCACGCATCTTGTTCTTTTCGATATCCAAGGCACTGATGACGAGAATCATCTCCGCCTCATCTTTCAACTGCAAGAGCATCTGCAACTTGCTGTCAGGCTTAAAGCCCGGCAATACACGGCTGGCGTGGTGGTCGTCAAACAACTTGCCACCAAACTCCAAGTAGAGTTTATCGCCAAATTGCGAAATGCGCTTCTTAATCTGTTCTGATTGTATCCGCAGATACTTCTCGTTATCGAATCCAATCTTCATAGTTCAACTATTTTTCCGCTTGTCGCTCCTCCTGCTTCTCTTCGAGAGCCAGTTTGAGGGCATTATTCAACTTTTGTGGATCGGTCTTTTTCACCTTGCCACCCTTGACAATCGAGATGTTGCCCGTCTCCTCCGAAACGACCAAAACCACAGCATCGGTCATCTCGCTCAAACCTATGGCTGCACGGTGGCGTGTGCCGTAACTCTTTGGTACATTGCTCTGCGTAACGGGCAGGATACACTTTGCCGCCACGATACGGTTATTATCTACCACAACTGCTCCATCGTGCAATGGGGCATTCTTGAAGAAGATATTTTTGATGAGCGACATCGTGATATTGGCATCGAGTGCAATACCGCCCTCGATTACAAATTGCAGGTCGTCCTTACGGCGAAATACTATCAATGCGCCCACCTTCTCCTCGCTCATATCCATACATGCCGAGGCTATTGGCGAGGTGTTGGTGCTACCCTGCTTGCGGTTTAGCGAGAAGAAACGAGTGAGGAAGTCCAACTCCTTCTGTCGCATACCGAGCGTAAAGAGAAAACGGCGCAACTCGGGCTGGAAAATTACGAGCAGGGCGATAACTCCTACGCTGATAATCTGTCCGAGGATTGTCGAGAGCAACTCCATATTGAGAGCCTTGACTATCACCCAACCGAAATAGACCATCACGATACCTACCATAATATATGGTGCATTCGTACCCTTCATCGCCTTGTATACAATGAATAGCAACCCTGCAACGAGCAGAATATCAAGCAGGTCTATAAATGTAAAAGGAATAAATCCCATAATCGGCTACCCTCTGTTTGTTGTCGTTGTGTTGTCTCTCTACTTCTTCTTTGCGCTCTCTTTCTCTGCCTTGTAGAGTTCGTTTACCTTGGCGAGAATTGTATTGGTGATGTCGAGCGACTCGCTGGCGTCCAAGAGTGCCGATGCCTGTACAATCATCTTGTACTTCTTGTCGGCATTAATCTCCTGCACGGCACGCATCAAGAGGTCATTCATGCGGTTTTGGAATACGAGGCTCTCCTCCTCCAACTCCTTGCCCTCCTTCTGGGCTGCTGTCTGCATCGAAGCAGCACGCTTCTGCAACTCCTGCTCCTTCTCCTGCGCGCTACGAGTGGTAATCAAGCCCTTCTGATACTTCTCGGCAAGTTGGCTCATCTCGTTTTGGAGATTTTGCTCCTTCTTTGCCCACTTCTCCTGAGCCTTCTCGGTCTTGTCGCGGAGTGCCATACCCTCAGTCTTGAAGATATCGCTCTCTGCCATTACATAATCGACATTTACAAATGCCAAGTCGCCCTCTACTGCAACTTCGGTTGCAGGTTGCTCGGTTGTCTCAGTGTTTGCCTTGTTCTCCTTGCAGCCTGCGAATGCCAAAAATGCGAGTGCTGCGATAAAAATTTTTCTCATAGTTCTATTTTGTTTTTTTGTTGTTTCCGTTCTCAATCGGTACTATATCGTGCAAATATAGTGATTTTTTGATAAAAATCATATAACGCCCGAAAAATATATAGTTTGGACTTGCAAAAAATCGTCATTCTATATTTGCACAGAAAAGAAGAAGGTAGCAAGGAGATCACTACCTTCGCAATGACATTCTTATTTATATCATCAACAACACTAAACTATATAATTCCGAAAAAAAACTGCGTCTTTTCTTGCTTTTGACAAGAGTTGTCAAAATACTCCTCTACCTTTGCACTATCAAACCAATAAAAAACAGAGATTATGGTAGAGTTAATTATTTCGGTAGGTGCATATTTGGCAAAGGGCTTGGCAGTGGCTATGATGGTGGCTATGTGCGGGGCGATATATCTGGTTGAAACACATCGCGCATCGCAAGATGCGTAGACGAAAAGAGTATCCGCTACGCCCGTTTTATTGCAACAAAAGAGATGAATAGTCTACTTTTTGCGTGGCACAAACCACTTCATCAACCATGCAATAAGGATAGTTATCGCTGCAAGCACCAAGCAACCTACCAACAACCACACGCCCATTCCGTTAGTGAATAGAATAGGCATAAAGGTTATCAGGGCTATTTCGAGCGGCGCGATAGGGAGATATGCCAAGGCGTAATCCTCCATTGTTTTGCTCGACAACTTCGGGTCGACAATGCGCAACAAGGCGATGCCGAGTGCCATTGTTCCTGTCCACCAGCCCCACGCGAAGATTGTGCGCTCAAACCAGTAACTGTGCGATAGTCTGCGACCGAAGTAGAAGGTTGTCAGGAATACGATTAGCGTTCCAACCACAAGCAATACGATAAGCGGAACGGCATACTTGACGATTACGCTCAACTTGATAGATGCCACACCAAAGGCTACGAGCAGGTCGGTGCAGGTGCTGCCGATGCGCTGTGTAGTCTGTTCGCAGATGTATTTCGATACGCGCGTAGCATCGAGTATCTTTTTCATAAGGAGTCCAAAGACAAAGGCACAACTGAAAACAGGCAACTCCAACATCGGGAAATAACTCTTAACGCCTCTGCTGCAAAGGTATCCCAAGAGTGCGGCAAAGCATACCAATGCCAAGTGAAATGTTAGCGAATCGATTGATATTGACGATGTTGTAGCCTCGCCGATAGAACTTCGCTTCGACTCGGGTACCAAGCCGCTGCGCAACTCATCGGGCAACTCGTTGAAGTCGGAGATAAGGGCAGTCTGCTTGTGTCGTGTAGCCCACTTTATAAATATAAGTCCACCGCCAATGGCGCAAATTACACCCATTGTTGCCGTCATCATTCCGAGACTGCGTGCCTCCTCCCAGTCCAATCCCTCGAAGGCCGCACCGACAGCGGCTGCGGTGCCGTGACCGCCATAGAAACCTGTCGGGAACATCATTCCGAATGCGGGGTGGAGGTCAGGCCAAATCATATTAACAACGAATAGTCCGAACAGCCCCACTATACCCCACTGTAACAGCAGTCCCAATTGCGCGTATGCCCATATCGGACCAGTCTTGCTGACAACCTCTTTGAGTGGAGCATTCGAGGAGGATAGTGGCAAAGCAGCAAATACCAGCGCAATTAAAATTGCCGAGTAGGTACCCAACTCTCCCGAAAATGGTAACCACCCTAAACCGTTAGGTCCAAATGCCAAGCCCAAGACTCCGGCAATAAGGCTCGAAGGGATAAACATACGCTGTATAAGTTTGACTTTCGAGCGTAGCACCTGCCCTACAAGCAGCAGCAACGAAATCAAGCCTAAATCGACAAAGAAAGACCACGGTGTAAATGTTTCAAAGAGAGTCATAAATATCAATAATCAATAAAATATCCTGAAAAGTTGCCTATTTATTCTGCAAAGTAACCATTTTTTTTGCGGATTATAAAAATATATGCAAAAAATATAGCCGAAAAGTTGTTCGGCTATACTTGTAAAGGGATTTCGCTAGGCTACTTTATATTGTACTTTTTCAATATCTTTTTAATCTTTGGCAGTGCTTTGCTGAGTGTGCGCTCTATGCCCAAGTCGTTCGGGTGTACTCCATCTACGGTACCTTCGTTGTCCTCACCTACATAGATGCCCGGATTTACGAAATATACATTCTTGAACTTCTTGCACACCTTTGCCATCTCGACCTCGGCTACGGCGCGCTGTTTGTAGTTGTTCTTGCGCACTGTGAGGTTGAAATATCCCTTGTCGCGCTTCAATGTCTGCAAAAAGACAAAAGGTGTATTCGGGTGTGCCTTGGTGATGCGCTTGACGAAGTTGTAGAGTTGCGCCTCAATCTGCTCCGCCGTTGGGTTTGAGAAGGCATCAAAGACAAAGGCATCTGCCTTGGTGTCACAGACTATATCTGCGTAGTAATCATCGAGTTTGCACATGCCGCTAAGTCCGATGTTCGGAGTCTCGGCGTTCAGTGCGCGCCCCATCTTTGCAACATAGCACGCACCCGGACGAGAGGCAGATGCTCCGTGGGTGATGCTCGAACCTACGAATACGATTTTGTGCTTGAATGGCGATGGCATAGCCTCGATTAAGGCTCCATTGTCTACACCTATTTCGAGCGATGTAACACGGTTAAACATAGGCAGATAGAGCATGCACTCCTTAACTCCTTCGGGCATACTCTTAACGATGATATACTGGTGGTCTGTTTTCTTGGCTTTTGGACGAGCCACACCAGCATATACCCACTCTTCGCCATCGCGAATATAGAGGTCGAGACCATTCGTAAATATAGGAGTCATGTTTGAGCCTGACGATGAGTGTATGTTGCTCCATTTGGCAGCGATGGTGCGGCTGTCGGTGCGAAATACTACGGCGATACCTGTTGAGTAGGAGAGATACTTCTTTGCCCCTTTGGGCGCATCGTACTTCGATGCATCAATACGGTTAAAACTTAATCCGTCATCTTGGGCTTTGTTGATGATTGTGAGGGTTTTGGCATCGACATAGTCGAAATTTGACCCTTTGGCAGTGGCGAACGATATCGCCCCAAACATAACAGCGACTACGAGTAGCGCAATGACTTTGATATTGCTTTTCATACGAGATAGTATTTTGTTATTGCAAAGATAGTAAAATAAACGGAAAGCGTAAAGCGTAAAACGGAAAACGGAAAACTTTTTTAGGAGGTATATGGTTTTGTGTCGTAATTGTTTAAACGAAAAACGAAAGGAGCGGAGAACTGAGAGCGGAGAACTATGAATTAAAAAATAATTCTCAATTCTCAATTTGTTTTCGCGTACCCTATTATCCCTATAACCCTTATATTCCACACCGCAGATTAGTCTGCCGAGACGCCACCGACTGACGAATCCCTCAGCGAATACAAAAAAAGACGACTAAAAGTCGTCTTGATTTTGTGGGAGCTGAGGGATTCGAACCCCCGACCCTCTGCTTGTAAGGCAGATGCTCTAAACCAGCTGAGCTAAGCTCCCTTTTCTTAAAATGGCTTGGGACTGCCGACTCTTCTGCTTCAATGAAACCGCTATCCACACTGATCTCATTTACTCGCCGTCACCCTCTCGGTGACTATCGTTGAAAAATCTCTTTTGCAACCCTCGCGCAATAGCGCCTGAACAAGGACTTGAACCTAGGACCCCATGATTAACAGTCATGTGCTCTAACCAACTGAGCTATTCAGGCGTTTTTTAGAACCTTGCAATGCGGTTATTCCCGTTTTGCGAGTGCAAATATATGGCAAATTTTTTATTCCTGCAAAACTTTTGCACAAAAAAATTAAAAAAATTATCTTTGCACCAATGAAACGAACTCTGAAAATAGCCGTTACTCTCTTGTTTACACTACTTTATGGCATTTCTGATGCAAAAGTGGTATTTGAAAAAAATTCTCACGATTTTGGTGTTATTGCCGAAGATGGTGGCGTGGTTGAGCATATTTTCTCTCTGCGCAACACCTCGGCGGAGCCTGTCGTGATAGTGAATACCTACTCTTCGTGTGGCTGTACCAAGGCGGAGTTCTCGCGCAAACCTATTATGCCCGATAGTGTGGCGACCATAAAGGTTACCTTCAACCCTATGAACTATCCCGGAGTCTTTGCTCGAAAGATAACCGTCATAACGGCAGAGGGGGCATTGAAGGAGTCGTTGCTGATTACGGGAACGGTGACACCTCGCAAAAAGACTGTGGCGGAGCGATACCCTATCGAACTGGGTGGTGGCGTGCGTGTGGCTACCAATGCCCACTCCTTCGGCTATGTCGAACATGGCAGGGCGAAGCAATCGACCTTCGAGATTATCAATACCTCCTCGAAAGGGGTGACTTTGTCTGTCGATAACCCATATTCGGAGTTGGAGTTCTACTATCCGCAACGGGTTGGAGCGGGCGAGGAGGCTGTGATTAATTTTGTCTGCTCATTGCCCGAAAATAGCGAGAAATATGGCTCTTTGGAGTACTCTGTCGCACTTTTTGTAGATGGTAAGCGGGCGCGATATCCATTTATCGTAAATGGGCTTGCGATAGATTTTCGCCAAGAAAATGCAAATAATAGTGCGCAGATGCTTGTTGTTTCAGAAAAAAGTATTAAATTTGGGGCTGTAAAGTGTGCGCACGCGGTACGCACTCGCGCATTAGAGATAAAGAATTGTGGTGCGACTCCCCTCGTAATTCGCAAGTTAGAGTTGAGCGGAGAGGGCTTCGAGGCGAAAATGACCGGTAACGGTACAATCGAAGCAGGGGGAAGCAGAATGATAAAAATTGATATAGATCCCTCGCGTTTGCCGTTTGGGGCAGTGGTTGAGAGGTTACGAATTATTAGCAACGACCCAAAGATGCCTGTGATGACGATACGGGTGTCGGCAATAGTCGAGAGGTAACATAAATTTGAGATTTAGATTTATGTTTGAGATAGTAGAGAAGAGAGAACTTGCGGAGAATATATACCTGACTCGTGTCAAGGCACCACGCATTGCCCACTCGGCAAAGCCGGGACAGTTTGTTATTGTGCGTGCCGACAAGGTGGGTGAACGAACACCTCTTACGATTGCAGATTACGATGCTGCGGAGGGTACCGTAACCCTCGTAACACAGGCTTTGGGTGTTTCGACTCGTAAAATTGTGGCAAAGGGTGCTGGCGAGTTCCTTGCAGATGTGGCAGGACCACTTGGTCGTCCGTCAGACTTCGTAAAGGAGGATATCGAGGAGTTGCGCAAGCGTAAGTTTATATTTATTGGTGGTGGCGTAGGTGCTGCGCCCGTATATCCGCAGGTTAAGTGGTTGGCGGAGCATGGTGTAGAGGTCGATGTTATCGTAGGTGCAAAGTCGAAGGACTTGCTTATCTACGCGGAGGAGATGCGCAAGGTTGCGACAAACCTCTATATCACTACCGATGACGGCTCGGAGGGTTTCCACGGATTGGTGACTACCCTACTCGAAAAGTTGATTACGGAAGATGGCAAGCAGTACGACTGCTGTGTGGCTATCGGTCCGATGATAATGATGAAATTTGTGACACTGACGGCAAAGAAGTTTGACCTGCCGTGCATCGTATCGCTCAACGCCTTGATGGTTGATGGTACGGGAATGTGCGGAGCGTGCCGTGTGACTATCGCGGGCAAGACCAAGTTTACCTGCGTAGATGGTCCCGAGTTCAACGCCTACGATGTCGATTTCGATGAGGCGATGCGCCGTCAGGGTATGTACCGCACGCAGGAGCAGCGCGCACTGGCTATACATAAGGAACGCGAGGCAGGACACAAGTGTAATATAGGCTTGGATAGGTAGTATGGCAAATAAGATACCTCGCGTACCAGTACGCGAACAAGATGCAGAATTGAGAGCGACCAACTTTGAGGAGGTTTGCTACGGCTATAATAGAGAGGAGGCAATGTTGGAGGCTACGCGATGCCTCGACTGCAAAAATCCTCGTTGCGTTGCAGCATGTCCCGTAAATATTCAGATACCTCGCTTTATCGAGCGATTGCGCGAGGGTGACACAAAGGGCGCGGCCGAGGTTATAGCACAGGACTCTTCGTTGCCAAGTATCTGTGGTCGCGTATGTCCGCAGGAGTCGCAGTGCGAGGGCTCGTGTATCCTTGGTATCAAGGGTGAGCCTGTGGCAATTGGCAAGTTGGAGCGTTTTGTGGGCGATTGGCAGTTGGAGAATGGTCGTCCGATGCCAAAGATTGAGAAGAATGGTCACAAGGTGGCTATCGTGGGTAGTGGTCCTGCGGGCTTGGCTTGCGCAAGCGACCTTGCGAAGATGGGCTACGAGGTTACAATCTTCGAGGCTCTGCACGAGGCAGGAGGCGTTCTCGTATATGGTATTCCCGAGTTCCGTCTGCCAAAGGAGCGTGTCGTAAAGCGCGAGATTGAGAGTGTCAAGGCTCTTGGCGTAGAGATAGAGACCGATGTTGTGATTGGTCGAACAATCACGATAGACTCGTTGCTCGATGAGGAGGGCTTCGAGGCTGTATTTGTCGGCTCGGGTGCGGGTTTGCCACGCTTTATGGGCATCGAGGGTGAGAACTTGAATGGCGTATTGTCGGCTAACGAGTTCCTTACACGCGCCAACCTGATGCACGCTTACGATGAGGAGTACGATACACCTATATATGTAGGTCGTAAGGTCGTAGTCGTGGGTGGCGGAAATGTTGCGATGGACGCGGTGCGTACGGCAAAGCGTTTGGGCGCAGAGGCAACAATTGTCTATCGCCGTAGCGAGAAGGAGTTGCCGGCACGAGTTGAGGAGGTACACCACGCCAAGGAGGAGGGCATCGAGTTTAAGATGCTGACCAACCCTACGGCGGTGCTTGGCGATGATAAGGGCTGGGTGCGCGCTCTGAACTGCGTAGAGATGGAGTTGGGCGAACCTGATGAGAGTGGTCGCCGTTCTCCGCAGGTGGTTGCAGGAAGCGACTTCGAGATTGAGTGCGATGTTGTTGTGATGGCACTCGGAACATCTCCAAATCCGCTTATCGCCTCGACTACCGATGCGCTCGAAACCACACGCCGAGGCTGTATCGTGGCTGACGAGTGGGGACAGACCTCGCGTGAGGGTGTCTTTGCGGGTGGCGATACCGTAACGGGTGCAGCAACTGTGATTTTGGCTATGGGAGCAGGACGAAAGGCTGCCGAGGCTATTGACCGCTATGTACGCGGCGTAAAAGAGGAGTAGAGAGAAAAAGAAAATAATTACTAACTAAATAATAAAAAAGTATGAAAAAGTTTATTTCAATGTTGAGTCTTGTCGCTATTATGGCATCGACTTTGTGTGTGTCGTGCATCGAGCCTAAGGAGCATGATCTTATTCCTGCCTTCCCTGCAAAGAAAGAGGCAACCTATGCTCCGGGTACAAATGGATACGCATGGACAATTGCTTCCGAGCACAAATTTACATCTGGCAACAATTGGATTGGTTTCGAGGTTATGCCTGAGGATAAGAGCAAGACTCTGCTCAACTACTATGTCGAGCCAAATATGAGTTGGTCTGCAAAAATCGTTGGCGATGCAGCGGAGTATCTTCAATTCCGTGTTCTCAAAAGTTATGACTTGCCTGAGTATGACGAGGAGTCTTACAAGTACACCTCGACCGTTAGTGGCAAGCGTGGTCCACAGAAGGTTGTTTTGAAGCCAATCAAGACCCCTGCTTTCGGCGAGGAGGCTAAGGTTTGTGAGTTGGAGATTACCATGAATAACGAGACTATGCCATTGGCGACAATCACTATCGAGCCTGCATTGCAATAGTGAGTTGGTTACACGCAACAAAAAAAAGCAACCTTTTTCGAGGTTGCTTTTTTGTTCTCTATCAGTGTGCTGTTACTCCCACTCGATGGTTGCATTTGGTTTTGGAGAGAGGTCGTAGCAAACGCGGTTTACATTCTTAACCTCCTTCAAGATGCGGTCGGTAATCTTGCCGAGAACTGCCCAGTCGATATGCTCGATAGTTGCAGTCATAGCATCTACGGTATTTACCGCACGAAGGATTACAGGCCAGTCATACGAACGAGCATTGTCGCGCACGCCTACCGACTTAAAGTCAGGTACTACGGTAAAATACTGCCATACGGTCTTATCCAAGCCTGCCTTTGCGAACTCCTCGCGCAAGATAGCGTCCGACTCACGCACAGCCTCCAAGCGGTCGCGAGTGATTGCACCAAGACAACGAACACCCAAGCCCGGACCTGGGAATGGCTGACGATATACCATATAGTGTGGCAAGCCCAACTCAACACCGCAAGCACGCACCTCGTCCTTGAAGAGTTGCTTCAATGGCTCAACCAACTCGAACTGCAAGTCCTCTGGGAGACCACCCACATTGTGGTGCGACTTCACCATCTTTGCGGTCTTTGTTCCACTCTCAACGATATCTGGGTAGATAGTACCCTGACCGAGGAAGTCGATGCCGTCCAACTTGCGTGCCTCCTCCTCGAATACGCGGATAAACTCGCCACCGATGATTTTACGCTTCTGCTCGGGGTCCTCGACACCCTCCAACTTGGTGAGGAAACGCTCCGTAGCATCGACATAGACAAGGTTTGCACAGAGTTGCTTGCCGAAAATCTCGACTACATCCTCCGACTCGCCCTTACGCATCAAGCCGTGATTAACATGTACGCAGACAAGGTTGTTGCCGATAGCCTTCAACAGCAACGCTGCCACAACCGAACTATCCACGCCACCCGACAATGCGAGCAACACCTTGCGGTCGCCCACCTGCTGGCGGATTAACTCCACTTGGTCTGCCACGAAATTGGTCATGTTCCAGTTAGCCTCGGCCTTGCAAGTGTCGAATACAAAGCCCATTACCGCCTCCTTGATAGCCTCCAAGTCGTCTGTGAACTGTGCCAACTTAACCTCGCACTTTGCGTTGTCCCAACCTGCTGCCATTACAGGGAAACCTGCCTCGTAAATCTCTGGCAATACATCGATAGCCACGCCATCAATGATGTGGTTAGGACCTCCGTTGATAATTACGCCCTTAACATTTGGCAATGCCTGCAACTCCTTTGCAGTGATGTCGTGCGGATAAATCTCGCTATAAACACCGAGCGCACGAATTGCTCGGGCTACCACTGTGTTCTCGTGGCTGCCCAAGTCCAAAATTACAATCATATCTTGCTTCATAATCCTTTGTATATGAATTTATTACTCTAATTTATCTTGCAAATCACGGCACTTACGCCCTTGATTTTAACCTTTGTTGTACCCTTGCCCTGCTTTGCGGTCAAAGCCTTCTTGTCGCCATAAACTACCTGCAACGATAGTGCTTCGTTGATTGTTATCTCGGCACTTGCCTCGCGCGGATTCAGCACAACGAGGTATCGCTCCGCGCCGTCAAAACGCTCGTAGACAACGGGATATGGCTTGTAAGGGTCGCTAACCATCTTCCAACCGCCCGTATTGCCAAGTGCCTTTGTGCGCGCACGCAAAGCCAACAGGTCGCGTGTATAGTGCAACATCGACTCCTTGTTCTGCTCCTGCGACTCGACATCAGGTCGTCCCTCCGAGTTGTCAATCGGAAGGTATAACTTCGATGGCTCACAAGTCGAGAATCCTGCTGTTGCTCCTGCCGACCACTGCATTGGTGTACGCTCTGCCGAACGGTCGCGACTACCCTCGATATGTGGCACGCCGTCCATCGAACGCATACCAATCTCCTCGCCATAATATACAATAGGTACCCACGGCATCGTAAGGAAGAAGGTCATCGCTGTCTTCAACTCCGCAACACTCGAACGCTGCATACGGTTGATGCGCCAAGTGTCGTGGCTCGATGTCGGCATACAAGGGAAGCCGTGTCCCTTGGTTGTTTCGTACATCTTTTGGAATGGCACTACAAAGGTGTCGAAGCGACCCTTGCCCGCGCGGTCAAGCCAACAATCATTTGGCGGATAGATGCCTGTAACCTTGTCGGCATTGCGCTTGGTGTTGTAGACAAGGTCGCGGTACATCGTCTTGCCACAGCCGTTGTGACGAATGATGTCGATATCGAAACCGCACGAAATAGCCTCGATAGGGCTCGACCACTCACTGAGGAAAATCGTATTTGGATAGTGCTCCTGCTGCCACGAGAATATCTCGTTCCACAACTTGCGCACGCCATTGAACTCCGCATCATCGCCCTTAACGAGTGACCACGCCAAGTCGCAACGGAAGAAGTCGGAGGCCAAGCGGTCTTTAGGAA
>JAZRJD010000018.1:0-25217 GCA_045645625.1 Alistipes sp. | reverse complement strand
TCGCGCGAGAATACCAAGCCACCCTCGACATTCTCCAACAACTTCAAGTAACGCTCCTCGTGCTCCTTCTCGATCTTCGCAACGCCCTCGAACAAGTTTGCGATGTGGTCGAAGCCCTCCTCGCGAGCCTCCTTTGCGAAGGTTGCATACATATCAGTCCACTCGTAGTTCTCGCCCTCGGCTGCGTGCTTCAAGTTTTCTGCGGTATTACCTATGCCACCGAGCAACTTGAACCAAATCTTTGCGTGCTCCTTCTCGTTGTTAGCGGTCTCCTCAAACAACTTTGCGATCTGAACATAACCCTCCTTCTTTGCCTTCGATGCGTAGTAGGTGTACTTGTTGCGTGCCTGTGACTCACCTGCGAAAGCTGTCCACAAATTCTGCTCGGTCTTCGAGCCCTTCAAATTTTTCATAGTCTATTGTTATTTAAGTGTTAGTTTTTCTTGTTTGCTACTGCGAAGATAGAATATTTTTTCATTTTGTGCAAATACAATTTGCTTATGCAGGCATAATTTTCGCTTATAACAAAGATTTGTGTGGTTTTGCGACATAAGATGTTCTATTTGGGCGAATAGGTCGCAATGTCGGTCTTTTTGCACAATTTTGAACCTACAACCTCCGTTCTTGGCATAGAGATTGCACAACAATCTACCAGCTGCGGTGATAACTGCACACCGCAGTGAGGTTTCTTCATTTATTTAAGTTTGGGTTAGTAGAGAAACTCGCAATGAGTTTCGAGGTAAGAGGTCGTTGGGAAACGCCCTCTTATTTTTTGTCTATTTGCGAGTTTCTCTCCTTTCAACCTGCTTACGCAGCAAGCCTCTGCTCGCTCGTGGGCAAAGGGCTCTGCGAGCCTATAACGACATTGGCGAGTGGCTGTTCGTGCAAGCCCGACAGCCATTCGCCAACATCGTCAAACTACTTTGTAGTTACCTTTGCCCCCTCTCGCTCGGAGCCTTTGTTCGGCTTCTGCCGCCGTTAGTAGAAGTTGTTGTTGGAAAAGTTTTCTGCTTTCTGCTTTCCGCTTTCCGTTTTTTATTATCTTTGCACTTGATGGCACAACTTATTCGGAAATATCTGTTACTCGCACTTTTGGTGGCGGTTTCGGGGGTGGTACGCGCCGCCGACAACGAGCCTACCGAGCCAAATGCGACCGAGCCGAAGGTCGATACCCTTATTGCGGTCGATAGGGTGCAGATTACTGCCATTAAGCAGGGCTCCGAGTTGCGCCGCGAGGCGGTGGCGGCATCGGTGTTGAGTGGTCGCACGCTCGAAATGCGAGGTGTTTCGGCAGTCAAAGAGGTGATGACCGATGTGCCAAACCTCTTTATGCCCGACTATGGTTCGCGTACCACCTCTTCGGTCTATGTACGCGGTATGGGTACACGCATCGACCAGCCCGTAGTGGGTATGACGGTTGATAATGTGCAGTTGGCGGATAAAAACATGTACGATACCGAGGTGCAGGATATAGAGCGTATCGAGTTCCTGCGCGGTCCGCAGGCTACGCTCTACGGGCGTAATACGATGGGTGGAGTGATAAATATCTACACCCTCTCGCCACTGACCTATCAGGGTGTGCGCCTGCGTGCCGACTACGGCTCGCGCAATTCGTTCCGCGTGGCGGCATCGACCTACCATAAATTTGGCGAAAAGTTTGGCTTCTCGGTGGCGGCGCAGTTTGCGCACTGCGATGGCTATTGGCGCAATTCCTACAATAATTCGCTCTGCGACAAGGAGAATAGTGGCAGTTTCCGCACCAAGTTCCAATATCGCAAAGGGGCGTTGAGTATCGACAATACCCTCGCCTTCTCGATGGTGGCGCAGGGCGGTTATCCCTACCAATATGCAGGTAGCCCCAACCCCGAAAAACATCGCGAGGAGTTGGTCGGCGAGATTAACTACAACGAGCCATGCTCCTACGACCGCTGGGGCGTTAATGATGCACTGACTATCCGCTGCGACTTCGGTAACTTCTCGTTGGCAAGCATCACATCGTACCAATACATGAACGACAAGATGCACCTCGACAACGACTTTTTGCCCGAATACTACTTTACGCTCGAACAGCGCAAGCAGCAACACAACTTTGCCGAGGATTTCGTGTTGCGCTCGAAGGAGGAGGGAGTATATCGTTGGTTGGTGGGTGTAAATGGCTTCTTCAAACGCGAAAAGATGCAGGCACCCGTAACCTTTGGCAAGACGGGAATACAAAAACTTATACTCGACAACATCAACAAGTATAGTGGCTACGATGGCGAGTACCGTTGGGGCGATATCGAGGGTAATGGTGGCGATGAGATGTTGCTCGATAGTCGTTTCCTAATCCACAATAGCGGTGTGGCGGCATATCATCGCAGCGATGTGCATCTTGGTCGTTGGCGATTGTCGTTGGGACTGCGCTTGGACTACGAGTTGGTGCAGATGCTCTACAATACGAGCGCAAATACATGCTACACAAAGTTCCCGAACGACCCGGCGATGCCGATAACGACCTCGCAGATAGATATCGGTGAGAGCGAGTTGCTCACGCGCGGATTTTTGGAGTTCCTACCATCGTTCTCGGTGTCGGTGGACTTGGACGATGCGGGGCGAAATATGTTGTACCTCTCCGCTTCGAAGGGTTACAAGGCGGGAGGCTTCAATACGCAGATGTTCTCGGAGGTGCTGCAACGCCAACTCAGAGAGAAGATGCATCTCTATCAGGAGATAGATGTCGATAAGTTGTGCGCCTACGACCCAGAGTATAGTTACAACTTGGAGTTGGGCGGACACTTCTCCACGCGCGATGGCTCGTTTACTGCCGATGCGGCGTTGTTCTATATCGAGTGCTTCGACCAGCAACTCACCATCTTCCCCGATGAGAACAGCACGGGACGAATGATGACCAATGCGGGGCGCACACGCTCCTTCGGTGCGGAGTTGTCGGCTACGGCACGCTTGGCAAAGACACTGGTGTTGCGTGGCTCGTATGGCTATACAAATGCCAAATTCCGACAATTTGTGTCGGGTGGTGTCAATTATGCCGGTAACTATATACCATACGCACCGAAAAATTCGTTATCTTTGCGCCTGATTCAGACCGTGCCGTTCCAGTCGCGCTGGATAGACCGCATGGTGCTGAGCGTGGGCGTTACGGGAGCAGGTCGTATATATTGGAACGAGGCTAACGATATTTCGCAACCTCTATATGCTCTGCTCGATGCCTCGGTGCGCTTCGAGGGGGAGAAGTGGGCGGTAGATTTGTGGTGCAAGAATGCCACAAATACGAACTACGATACCTTCTACTTCGAGTCGATGGGCAACCGCTTTCTGCAACGCGGACGACCAGTGTCGGGTGGGGTGAGAGTGATGATAAATATATTGTAAAACGATAAGATAAAATAGATAGAGATTATGAAAAAGTTGATGTTAATGTTGGGCGTTGTCGTGGCATTGTTGGCAACATCTTGTATTAAGGGTCCAACCGGCGGAGGAACGAGCAGTAACACCTTCTACGGCAAACTTACTGTCAAGAATAGCGATAATGAGACCATCTATTCAGACTCCAAGGCGACACTTGTAGTAACCATACCCGATATCTTGGAGATGAATCTGACACTCCTGTTCAAGGGTGTTAAGTTCTCTGAAATGATGCCCTTGGCGATAAACATGGAACTCAAAGATATCCCCTTCGACTTTACCGTATCCGAAGATGGCACAACGCGCAATTTCCTCTTCGATGCGCAGAACATCAAACCTACCGACTACGAGGAGTACAATATCGACCGCGTGTGGGGCTGTGTAGGCAAGGAGATTGATGTGCAATTCACCTTGGAGCGTAAGTCGGAACACTATCATGTATACTTCAAGGCGGGCGATACCACATCGGAGAGTACCTTATAGAGAGGTTTTGAATAACATTTTTTTGCAAAAGTGTCCGAAATTCGGACGCTTTTTGCTTTTTTGTACCTATATTTGCAGAAATAAAATCACAAAATCATGAAGGCTGAATACAAACCCTATGTAGAGGAACTTATCGAGTTGGCAATCAAAGAGGATATTGGCGATGGCGACCACACTTCGTTGTGCTGTATCCCTGCCGAGGAGCGCGGAAGAATGCGCCTCTTGTGCAAGCAGGAGGGTATTATCGCAGGTATCGAGGTTGCAAAGATGGTGACCGAGCGACTCGATAGCGCAGTGAAGTTCGAGCAGATATTGAACGATGGCGACCGCGTAAAGGTGGGCGATGTAGCCTTCTATGTTGAGGGTAACTTGCAGTCGTTGCTGCGTGCAGAGCGTATTCTGCTCAACATTATGCAGCGAATGAGTGGCGTAGCAACGCAGACTGCCGTATATGCAGACCGCATTGCCGACCTTCATACCAAAGTCCTCGATACTCGCAAGACTACGCCGGGTATGCGCGTCTTGGAGAAGATGGCTGTGAAGATGGGCGGTGGTGAAAATCATCGTATCGGTCTTTTCGATATGATTCTTTTGAAGGATAACCATATCGACTTTGCAGGTGGCGTTGCGAAGGCGGTAAAGGGCGCGAAGGAGTATTTGAAGGCGAAGGGCAAGAACATTCCTATCGAGTGTGAGGTGCGCTCTTTGGAGGATATCAAGGAGGTATTTGCCGCGGGCGGTGTCGATAGAATTATGTTCGACAACTTCTCGGTCGAGCAGACTCGCGAGGCGGTGGCTCTCGTGGCAGGTCGTTGCGAAACCGAGTCGAGTGGCGGCATTACCCTCGAAACCCTGCGCGACTATGCCGAAACGGGCGTTGATTTTATCTCGGTGGGTGCCCTGACACACCAGATTAAGTCGCTCGATATGTCGTTGAAAGCCTGCTAAACAGAGCAAAAATGGACGAAAAGATAGGTATATATTTTCACCCCGTAACAGTGGCCGACAAGCCACTGTTCGAGTATTATTTGCACTCGTCCGAAGAGCAGAATTGTGACCTCAATTTTGCAAATATCTTTTGTTGGAGCGACACCTACCATAGCGAGGTCGGCGAGGCGGAGGGCTTCCTCGTTATTCGCTTCGATAGCGGCGGCATCAAATCCTATATGCAACCCGTGGGTAAGGGCGATAAACGGCTGATTGTGGAGATGTTACGCTGCGATGCCTTCGTGCAGCGCGTGCCTTTGCGACTCTACGGCTTATCTGCCGAGTGGCGCGAATTTTTGGAGAGAGAATACCCCTCGGAGTTTGCCTTTGCTACACCGCGTGCCTTATCGGACTACATCTATTGCACCGAGGATTTGGCGCAGTTGCGAGGTCGAAAATATCAACCTAAGCGCAACCACCTAAACCACTTTGTTGCCCGCTACGACTGGCGCGTTGAGCCGTTGTCGAGGGCGAATATCAAGGCGTGCTTATCGCTGAACGACAAGTGGCTGCGAAGTCGCGAGGTCGGAGAGATGGAGCGTGCCGAGCAGAAGGCTCTGCATCGCGCCTTCGATAACTTCGAGGCGTTGGAGTTGCGAGGTTTGCTCCTGTATGCCAACGATGCCCCTGCGGCATTCTCGTATGGTACGCCCATAACAAACAGAACATTCTGCACCCATATCGAGAAGCACGACAGCGAGGTTGAGGGTGCAGCCGTGATGATAAATCGCCTTATGGCGCAGTCGCTCGAAGAGGAGTTCGAGTTTGTAAATCGCGAGGACGACCTCGGCTTGGAGGGTTTGCGCTTTGCGAAGATGTCGTATCACCCGACAATCTTGCTCGATAAGACCGCAGCCATGCATCTCACTGCCGAGCAGTGCGAGATGCGCGATATGTGGCACGAGATTTTCGGCGATGACTACTCCGAGATTGATGCCTTCTTGGTTGGGCATAGCGATGCTATTCCGTTGATACACAAGGAGCAGGGGAGAGTGGTGTGGATGCTCTTTGTGGTGCCGTTGCAGATGTGGGGCAAGCGCGTAGCCTATATCTACGCCGTGGCAACACGCGAGGAGTATCGCGGTCGCGGTATCGCCTCGAAGTTGCTGGCGGAGGCTCTGCAACTAATAGAAAAGAGCAACCATTTCGATATGGCTGCCCTTATTCCGAGTAGTACCGACTCCAAGCGGCTCTACATGCGTATAGGCTTTGAGGATAGGGAGATACCAATGGAGTTTCCTGCCAACGACTACCTCGGTACTGGCTCCCGACCTCACGACCTTGCAATGATAATCCCTTGCAAATAGAGTTTAGCGCAACCGCGCGGAACATACTACTGCAATTTTGCCGAGATAAGCGACATGAACTCCTCGCGAGTACGAGGGTCCGAGAGGAATATGCCCGTAAATGCCGAAGTGGTAGTCTTGGAGCCCTGTTTCTCCACACCGCGCATCTGCATACACATGTGCGAAGCCTCGATAACAACCGCTACGCCCACAGGGTTGAGAGCCTGCTGAATGCAGTCACGAATCTGCACCGTAAGTCGCTCCTGCACCTGCAAGCGGCGGGCAAAACACTCCACCACGCGGGCAATCTTCGACAGACCCGTAATCGTGCCGTTCGGGATATAGGCGACATGCGCCTTGCCGACAAATGGGAGCATGTGGTGTTCGCACACCGAGAATAGTTCGATATCCTTCACCACAACCATCTGCTTGTACTCCTCCTTGAACATCGCCGATTGGAGAATAGCCACAGGGTCCTGCTCGTAGCCCTTTGTGAGGTACGACCATGCCTTTGCCACGCGCTCAGGGGTTTTGATTAAGCCCTCGCGCTCGGGGTCTTCGCCGAGGAGTCGCAACACCTCGCGGTAGTGATATTTCAGTTTTTCAATCTTTTCGAGGTCGTAGTTGTCCTCGCGCTCGTAATTTGCCATATTCTATCTGTTACTTAAAAATTCTACCAAATTTGCCACTGCGCGTCCACGGTGCGAGATGGCGTTCTTCTCCTCCGCCGACATCTCGGCAAAGGTGCGAGTTTCGCCCTCAGGCACAAACATCGGGTCATATCCGAAACCCTCTGTACCCGACATATGGTCGATAATCGAGCCATCGACAATACCATCGAAGAGGTACTCCTTACCGCCCAAAATCAGCGCAATAACCGTGCGGAAGCGAGCCTTACGATTGCTCTCGCCTTCGAGGTTTTTCAGCAGTAGGGCGTTGTTTGCATCGAAATCGTGTGCATCACCCGCATAACGAGCCGAGCGAACACCCGGAGCACCACCCAAAGCATCGACCTCCAAGCCCGTATCATCGGCAAAGCAGTCGGCACCGGTACGCTCATAGACATAGCGCGCTTTCTGCAAAGCGTTGCCTTCGAGCGTTTCGGCGGTTTCGGGGATATCCTCCGTAATACCGCACTCGCGCAGGGTTTTCAACACAAACGCCCCCTCCAAGAGAGCCTGCACCTCGCCCAACTTATGGGCATTATTTGTAGCAAAAATTAGTTCTTTCATTCTGTTATGCTTTTAACCATTGTTTTTTTTGGGGTTTTCTGAACTCCGACCCTCATCAAGGCGCAACGATTAATAGGGGTAATAGGGGTTATGGGTTATAGGGGGCGCGGTTTCCTTTTCCGCTCTCAGTTTCTCTCGTCTTTATTCTCCTGCTTCGAGCAGTTCGAGTGTGTGGTCAGCAACGCACTTGTCGATAATCGCCTTTACCACCGTATCCATCTCGCTGCCATCGCTATAATCTGCCGGGCAAACATGGTTTACTCGATTGTCGCGAATAAGGGTATTCATATCGCCACGCTTCTCCTCGTCCTTCGGATTGTAGACAGCAATGGAGTGTCCGCCAAAGTTCTTCACAAGACGCATACACGGAATATCGGTCGTTCCATCGCCCACATATATCATTCGCGAGAATGGCACAGGGCGTTGCTTCTCCTCCATAAATTTATTCACCTGCTTGGTGTCGTAGACCGACTCCACGCCCTTGTTAATCTTGAAGATAAACTGTGTCTTGTTGGTATAGTTTACAGCCACACCCGGCCAATAGGCTATGCCATCGACATTGTAGAGGAACGAGCAGGCGTAAATCTTGCGGAACTTATCGGCAATAGGTGTACCCTCGATAATCTCCTTCAAACCCGAAGAGTTGATGTAGTGCAGCACGCGCACACCCTGCGCCTCACCGTAGTCATTGATGCGGTCGAACCACTCCAAAACGCCTGGGAACAACTCTACACGCTTACCCGACTCCTGAAAAGCCTCACGGCGAAGCGACAATCCTTTGGCTTGCGCCTCGTGAATCATCAGAGCCATATAGGTCAGAATTTGGTCTGCATCCTGCTCTTTGGCAAGGCGATTAGACTCGTCCCAGAACTCGATATTGCTCTTGCCCACAGCGGGGATAAAGTCGTATTCCTGCATATTTCCCGCAGCGAGAGTGCCATCGAAATCGTATATCAGTGCAATAGTAAATTTGTGGTTTGCAGCCTTCATAGCCTAACTATTTTATTATGTGTGGTACAAATGTAGTAAATTTTTCACTATTTTTGCATTGCAAAGGGTTTATAACACAAAAAACAGTATAAAACTATGGATTTTAAGAAAGTTTTGGCGAAGCGCCGTAGCGTACGCAAGTTCTCGCCCACCGTGCCTTCGCGCGAGGTGTTGCTCGATATTGTTCGAGATGCCCTCACCGCACCCTCTTCGCGAAATATGCACACTACGCGATTTATGATTGTCGATGACCGCGAAACGCTCGACAAAATCTCGGAGATGCGCGACTATGGCTCGGGCTTTATGACGGGTGCGCCGGCAGCAATTGTCATTATGGGTGACACCACCAAAACCGACCTCTGGCGTGAGAACTGCGCCATCTCGGCAACAATGCTACAACTCTCGATTGTCGAGCATGGCTTGGCTTCGTGCTGGGTACATGTCGGCGGTCGTCCGCGCCTCCAAGCCGAGTCTAATGGCGAACAGGCAGAGGAGTATCTGAAAACATTTCTCGATATTCCCGAAGGTTGCGAGGTGGAGTGTGTAATTGCACTCGGCTACTCCGACTTCGAGCCAAAACCACTACCTGAGTGGGACTCGGAGGCATCAATCTTGTGGCATACAAGAGAGTAGCAAAGTTGTATATAATAGAAAGGAGCGTGTTCAAACTCTAATTGAATACGCTCCTTTTCGTTAAAAACTATATCCCCTATTTGAGTTGCTCTAACAACCATTTATTGCGGTCATCGTACATCTCTTCGTAGCCATAGTGACCAATCTCGTTGCAGACCTTAAACTCCTTTGATGACGGTATCGAGTTGTATGCCGAGACTACTGAGGTCGGACAGCAGATAACATCGTTGTAGCCAAAGGCAACCTTTGCAGGGACTCTGGTCTTACGGGCGAAATTCACAACATCGTAGTACTTCATGGTCTGCATAACGCCCGCTGTGCGGAGGTTGTCGTCTGCACTTGTACGGAAGAGATGAGGCCAGCCGCCACCTCGCTGGTGGAGATAGCCTGTCAGGTCGGCAAGTGCAGGGTAGAATGCGTAGAGACACTTAACCTTTGGGTTGAGATAGGCGGTAGTGAACGACAATGCTCCACCCTGACTACCACCACATACGGCGATGCGGTCGCTATCCACAAAGTCGAGTTCGGCAAGCATATCCACCGCACGCGAACAACCTATGTATACACGCTTGTAGTAGTATTGGTTGCGGTCTTGAATGTTAATCCTATTATAATCCCTTAATGCACCTCTTTTAAGGTTATCGTAAACATCGCCCTGCATATCGATAGGAATACCGTGAATGCCAACAATAAGAGTTACTACACTCTTCAAGTCGCCCAATTTCTTATCTATGCTATATGGGCGTACATTTGCTCCTGGAACCTTCAATATAGCGGGGTGCTTACCCTCCTTGGTAGGAACGGTCATAATGCCATAGATATAATCTCTTGCACCGTTGCGGAACTTTACATTATAGACATTGTAGTGATATGTACACTGCTCCGGCATAAGGGTTAAAACTGGCTCCAAAGGAACTTTTGCACTCTCCTGCAAGGCGTTCTGCCAAAACTCATCAAAGTCGGCAGGCATCTCCGCCGTAGGCTTGATATTCTCGGGCTCAAATCCTGCGGTTGCCATACCATGATATGTGTGGTCGCCATCTTGCACAGTAACCTCGCAGCGCAAAAATCCGGGACTCTTCATCGTTCCGAGTTTTATCTCGCCGACACCCTCTTTGAGTAACATCTTTTCACTCTTGTGTGGAGCCATCTGGTCCTCCGATAATGCATACTTAATCTCAACATTCTGCATAGGCGAGTGGTGCTTCAATACCTGCACCTTGAATGTAGGTTTCTCGCCACACTTGTAGTTCCAGTCGAGATGGTCAGGAGTGACGATAACCTTCACGGCTCTGTTCTTATTCATAGCCGAGATGGAAACATTGCCCACAAATGCCTCAATGGCAAATAGGGCGGACAACATAAGCAGTAATTTCTTCATGATAGTAAATGTTTTTTGCATTTAAGTTGGTACGAAGATAGTAAAAATTGGTTGAAATAGTGCAGTGTAGTCTGATATTTTCACAAAAAGTTGTATCTTTGCCCCGCAGATTCGGTTCATCGCTGCCTCGCAAGAGGGGGAGGAAAGTCCGAGCAACACAGAGCACCGTGCAAGTTAACGGCTTGATGTTCGAGAGGGTATAGTAGCGTAACAGAAAATAACCGCCACGACAGATTTCATATCATATTGTTTGACGACATTGATAGTTGTGGTAAGGGTGAAAAGGCGGGGTAAGAGCCCACCGCGAGGGCAGCAATGTCGCTCGGCAGTACGCCTCACGGGTTGCAAGGTTATGTATATCGGCAATTAAGGGTTGCTCGCCCGATGCCGAGGGGTAAACCGCTCGAAGCGGCAAGTGATTGTCGCCCTAGATAAATGATGGACTAAAACAGAACTCGGCTTATGGAATCTGCGACCATATCCCTATGCCTAACGGTGTAGGGATTTGTTATGTTTATGCGACAACAGTCGGTTGCGGAAAGATTCCATAAGCCGAGTAGGTGTTACCTATCCCCCAAACCCCCTTTGACCTTCGGTCTTCCTTCTTCGCACCTCGGCATAGTGTGCAAGCACCCTCTGCACTCGGTTTGGCGGCGGCTCTGTAAAGGGGGCTTGTCGCTGCGCTCCATTAAGTGGCTGCGACCATATCCCTATGCCTAACGGTGTAGGGATTTGTTATGTTTATGCGATAACGGTCGGTTGCGGAAAGATTCCATAAGCCCTATAACCCCCATAAATCGTTGCGCCGTGACCACGCACGGAGTTCCGATAACCCTAAAAGCTTATTTATCTGATGATAATATACGGCTCTTTGGGCATCTCCTTGCCCTTTGGGAGTTGCACTGCCAAGATATACTCGCTCTCGACAGCCTTGCCCTGCTTGGTGGCGGGTTGCCACTGCGGAAGTCCTTGCAACGCCTTCAATACCCGTTTGCGGAATTGGTTGTCGGTAGATTGCAAGATATCGCCCAAGCAGAACGAGCCATCTGCGCCAATAGTATAGCGTGCTACAAACCGTGCTACGCCCCAATTCTCGTTCCACTTAACCCGCTCCGCAATATAGTCGGCAAGGGGTTTGTCGCCCCCAAACTGCGCTTCGCGGTCGTAGCGAAGGGTTACGATAATAACGCCATTATTCGCCCTCTCGCCATACTTGGCAACGGTCGCCTCGTTGGCTTCGAGGTGGTCGATATATTCGATATTTTGCTCCGGAATATGTTTTACGCTCTCCATCTCCACGCCATTGACGATATACAATGGTTGCCGTGTCTGCGCAATGGCTGACACAGCATGCAAAATGCAGAGTGCAAAATTCAGAATTAGAAATTTTCTCAATGCCCCCCTCTCCTCTTTTCGGTTATCTCTTTGGTTGCAAAACGATATACGGCACAATCATCTCCTCCATCGAGATACCGCCGTGCTGGAAGGTGTCACGGTAGTAGCGGATATGGCGATTGGCATCGTTGTTATAGACCAAAAAGTCGTTGTTGTAGGCGAAGATATAACTCGAAGTGAGATTTGATGCCGGCAACTGCACCTCCTCGGGTTTTGTAATCTCGAAGACCTCCTTGCGGTTGTAGGCGAGGTTGCGCCCCGTCTTGTAGCGGAGGTTTGCCGAGGTTTCGCGGTCGCCCGTAACCTTCACTGGGTTATCGACACGCACCGTGCCGTGGTCGGAGGTTATAACTACCGTATGTCCGCGCTCCGAGAGCATTTTCAGCAGTACAAACAACTCCGAATGCTCAAACCACGAGCGTGTAAGTGAGCGGAACGAGGCATCGTCCTCGGTGAGTTGGCGGGTAATCTCGGTCTCTGTGCGGGCATGCGAGAGGATATCGAGGAAGTTGTAGACGATAACCGAGAAGTCGGCATCGTAGACATGTTGGATATTGTCTATCAACTTTCTACCTGCCTCGGGGCGTACGAGTTTGTCGAACGACCACTTGTATCGCTTGCCTGCTTGCGCAATCTGTCGCGCAAGGAACTCCTCCTCGTACTGGTTTTTGCCGCCCTCCTCGTTGTCATTAAGCCACTTCTGGGGCATGAGTTTGTCTATCGCCAACGGCATCAAACCCGCAAAAATCGCATTTCGGGCATACTGCGTGGCGGTTGGCAATATGGCGCAGTAGAACTCATCGGTTGCTATATCGAAATATCCGCGCAACATACCACTAATGGCGCGCCACTGGTCGTAGCGGAAGTTGTCGATAAGGAGTAGTGTGGTCTTGCTGTTCGAGTCCGCAACGGGGAATATCTTGTTGCGCATCAGCGTATGCGACATCACAGGGGTATCCTCATCGCGCGAGTTTATCCACGCCTTGTAGTTGTCGCAAACAAAGCGACCAAAGACACGATTTGCCTCCGCCTTTTGGTACTGCAAAATCTCGCGTATAGACTCATCGCCACCTGCGAGTTCGATATCCCAGTTCACGAGTTTGCGATATATCGCGCTCCACTGCTGGAATGTCGAGGCGTTCTGCATCGACACCGAGATACGACCAAACTCGGCACGATAGTCGGCGGTGGTCTGCTCGGTGACGAGTTGCTGCGAATGGACATGCTTCTTGATGAGTGGCAACATCTGCGAAGGGTTTACCGGCTTGACGATGTAGTCTGCAATCTTCGAGCCTATCGCCTTATCCATAATATCCTCCTCCTCGCTCTTTGTCACCATAATTACGGGCGTTGTCGGGCGGATATCCTTGATAAGGGGAAGTGTTTCGAGTCCCGTCATTCCGGGCATCATCTCGTCCAGAATAATCACATCGTAGGCAACCTCGGTCGCCATATCTATCGCATCGTAGCCATTGTTGCAGGTATCGACCTCGTACCCCTTCGAGCGAAGGAGCATAATGTGCGGTTTCAGAAGGTCGATTTCGTCATCTACCCAGAGAATTTTTACCATAGTCTACTCGTTTTTTGCTGCAAAAACATCTCGTATTGTGGGGAAAGTTTTGCGCAAGTTCTCTTCGACCTCTGCCTCCGTACACCACTTGGCACAGGTTATACCCTCCTCGCCCTGTGGCTTTGTTTCGGCGGTGTCGGCGCGCAGTTCGTACCACGCCGTGCGCTTCAACTCCCACACTCCATAAACGCTGTAAGAGTGTAGAGTATTGCACAAAAATCGAACAATTTTTGTCCCCTCAATACCAGTCTCCTCGCCAATCTCGCGTACGGCGCACGCCTCATCGCTCTCGCCCTTATCGACATGCCCCTTTGGGAGGTCCCAGCGGTTGTTGCGATATATCATCAGAGACTCGCCGTGCTCGTTGCAAACCACGCCACCTGCCGCCTTGACATACTTAAATTCGGCAAAAAATCGCTCTGCCACAGCCTCGATAGCACTGTCGCAGACCTCGATGGTGTTGGCAGTCTCGAAAATTTTGAGTACATTCGCCCTTGAAAGTTCGGACGAAGGTAGGTGCACGGCACCCTCCGTGGCGGTGGGAGTGTCGGTGAGGATAACTCTCTTGTCGGTAAAAAATATATTGGTAACCATCTTCGTTATACTTTTAGAGAATACAAAGATAGAAAATTTAACAGAAAATAGATGTATGAAAAAACTATTTATTGCTATGGCAGCACTACTTTCGGGCTTTGCGGGGTGCAACACTGCTCCCGAGCCATTAAAAATTGACAACTCGCTAACGGCAGAGGAGATGGCCTCGGCACGCCTTACCCCCGAGGTTATGTGGAAGATGGGGCGTATCGGCGAACATGCCCTCTCGCCCGATGGCACAACACTGCTCTACACCCTCACGCGCTACAATATGGAGGAGAACAGAGGTGTTACCGTTATCGTTAGTCGCGACCTTGCCTCGGGCGAGGAGCGCGAACTGACTGACCTCGAAGCAACCTCCGTGTCGCCCGTGTGGAGTGCCGATGGCAAGGATATCTGGTACGCCACAAATCGCAGTGGCGATATGCAGTTGTGGAGGATGCAGGCGGACGGCTCACAGCCGCAGCAGGTGTCAAATATCGAGGGTGGCATCGAGGGCTTCGGCATCGCACCTGACGAGAATCATATCTACTACACGCAGTATGTCCATGCCAAGGATATCAACTCGGCAGATGTTTATGGCGATATGGCGAAGTCGAAGGCGCGTATCTACGATGATTTGATGGTGCGCCACTGGGACTACTGGGATAGCGGAAAGTATCTCCATATCTTCGTGGCGGAACTCCTCGCCAACGGCGTAGGAACAGGTACGGATATCGTGGGCGAAAAGAGCGCGTGGGACGCACCGCTTGCCCCATATTTCGACCACGCTGAGATTGCGTGGAGCCCTGACGGCAAGCAACTCGCCTACACCTGCAAGCCTTTGACCGGTGCGGAGTATGCCGTATCTACCGACTCGGATATCTTTGTATACGACCTTGAAAGTGGCGCAACGCAAAACCTCTGTAAGGGCAGCAAACACTACGCCTTTGTGGGTTACGACAAGTACCCTGTATGGTCGCCAAATGGTACGAAAATCGCCTTCCGTTCGCAGGAGCGTGCCGGCAACGAGGCGGACAAAGAGCGACTTATGGTCTACGACATGGCATCGGGAGATGTTAAGTATTTGACTGCCGATTTCGACTACCACGCAACAAATGTGGCGTGGGCAGACGATGATACACTCTACTTCATCGCCCCAATCGAGGCTACACATCAGATCTGCCGTGTCAAGGCTGACGGTACGAACGAGGTGGAGGTGCTGACTAAGGGCGACCACGACATTAACTCGTTTGAGTTGTGCGGTAGCAAGTGCATTGGCTCAGTGATGACTATCTCGATGGCTCCCGAACTCTTTGAGTTTGACCTCGCGAATGGTGCGATGACAAAGATTACCGCCGTAAATGACTTTGTCTACAACAATATCAAGATGGGCGAGGTGCAGAAGCGTTGGGTTAAGACCACCGATGGCAAGAAGATGCTCACTTGGGTGATTCTTCCGCCCGACTTCGATGCAACGAAAAAGTACCCGACACTACTCTACTGTCAGGGTGGTCCACAGAGCGTTGTTTCGCAATTTTGGAGTTACCGCTGGAATTTCCAACTTATGGCGGCTCAGGGCTATGTTGTGGTGGCACCTAATCGCCGAGGCCTACCTTCGTTTGGTCAGGAGTGGCTCGACCAGATTTCGGGCGACTATTCGGGACAGAATATCCGCGACTACCTCTCGGCAATAGACGATGTTGCAAAGGAGAAGTGGTGCGACAAGGAGCACTTGGGCTGTGTAGGAGCATCGTATGGCGGCTACTCGGCATTCTACTTTGCAGGTCACCACGAGAAGCGTTTTAAGGCGTTTATCGCCCACTGCGGAATCTTTAACTTCGAGTCGATGTATGGCGAAACGGAGGAACTTTTCTTCCTCAATAACGACTATGGAGGTGCTTATTGGGATAAGAAGAATAAGACCGCTATGCGCTCGTATGCAAACTCGCCACACAAGGCGGTGGATAAGTGGGATACGCCTATCTTGATTATTACGGGCGAGAAGGACTACCGTATTCCTTACACGCAGTCGTTGGAGGCATTTACCGCTGCACGCCTGCGCGGCATTCCGGCACGCTTGGTGTCGTTCGAGAACGAGGCACACCAAGTCTTCAAACCGCAGAACTCGTTGGTATGGAACAGAGAGTTCTTCGGTTGGTTGGATAAGTACCTTAAATAAAACAGATGGTCGGCGAAATTGCCGACCATCTTCGTTTCGTCTCTCGTCTATCCAAGTTCTTGCTCTTTGAGGCGCTCCGCATTCTCGGCTACGATAAGGTGGTCGATACAGTCCTGAATACCGGCGTACATAAATGCCGAGAGGTTGTAAATCGTATAGTTGATGCGGTGGTCGGTGATTCGGCCCTGCGGATAGTTGTAGGTACGAATCTTCGCCGAACGGTCGCCTGTCGATACGAGTGTCTTACGCTTCGATGCAATCTCATCGAGGTACTTCTGGTACTCCAAGTTGAAGATTCGGGTACGCAACTCCTCGAAAGCCTTTTCGGTATTCTTAATCTGCGACTTCTGGTCCTGACACTGCACCACGATACCCGTAGGAATGTGGGTAAGTCGAATTGCCGAGTAGGTGGTATTTACCGACTGTCCGCCCGGTCCCGAAGCACAGAAGATATCCTTGCGAATATCGTTCCACGACACTTCTACATCGAACTCATCAGCCTCAGGCAATACCGCCACCGAAGCAGCCGAGGTGTGAACACGACCTTGTGTTTCAGTCTGTGGCACACGCTGTACGCGGTGTACGCCCGACTCATATTTCAAGGTGCCATATACGCTGTCGCCTGTAACTTTGAGGATAACCTCCTTGTAGCCACCGACAACACCCTCCGAGAACGAAGTAACCTCGTAACGCCAACCCTTCGACTCGATATACTTGGTGTACATACGGAACAGGTCGCCAGCGAACAAAGCCGCCTCGTCACCACCCGTACCACCACGAATTTCGAGTACCGCATTCTTGCCGTCCTGTGGGTCTTTCGGGATAAGGAGCAACTTTATCTCCTCCTCCATCTGCTCGATTGCCGGCTCTAACTCGGCAATCTCCATACGAGCCATCTCGCGGAACTCTTCGTCCTTCTCGTTGGCGAGGATATCTTTCGCATCGGCGAGAGCCTGAATTGCCTTACGGAAGCGGTCGGAGGTCTCGATAATAGGCTCCAACTCCTTATACTCCTTGTTGTACTGTACAAACGACTTGACATCTGCAATCACTTCGGGGTCGGTGAGCTTCTGTCCCAACTCCTCGTACTTGATTTTCAGACCATCAAGACGCATCAAAATTGAACTATCTGCCATAAAAATATGTTTTATTTTCTACTTTGTTTTTTTACTATCCAAGTGCTGCATCCACTTTGCAAGTGCATCTCTCCACACCTTGTCGTAGCGGAACTCCTCGTGGCAAACCCAGCCGTGACCACCCTCAGGGTAGATGTGCATCGATGCCGCTACGCCATAGTGCTTCAACGCCTTGTAGTAGAGTATGGAGTTGATAGGTGGCACTACGCTGTCATCGTTGCTTAACAACAAAATTGTAGGTGGGGTAGTTGCGCCTACGCGATTGTTGAGCGAGTACTGCTCACGCAGATATGGCGCATGGTTTTTGCCCAACAGACGAAGGAATGTATTTTGGTGTGTCATACATGTCTCGCCCGAGATAACAGGGTAGAACAACACCGTAAATGCCGGCTTCTCCAAATCATTGGTGAAGGTTGAGGTGTAGGCTGCCAAGTGACCACCTGCCGAAGAGCCTGCGATACCCACCTTCGTAGGGTCTACTCTCCAACTCTTGGCATTCTTACGCATATAGCGCAATGCCTCCTGTGCATCTTCGAGTGGCACCTCCTTGTGTCCGTCATTTGGCAAACGATACTTCACTACAAGGGCAGTAACGCCTATGCTGTTGAAATACTCTGCCAACTTAAATCCCTCGTACTCGATGCAGACCTTGCCGTAGCCACCACCGGGGAGGATAACCACGCCCTGACCTGTCGCCTTCTCCTTGTCCGCCTTATAGAGATAGAATACGGTCTGCGAGGTGTTCGAGAAGTGTCCGCTTTTGGTGCGCGACTCATCTTTGGTCTCCTCGTTCGAGTGCGGAGCCTTCTTGTTGTTCCAAACTTTGATGGTCTTGTCGGCGTTGCAAGGTACCTTTACGATAGTCTTCTGAGCCGAAGCAGAGGTGAGGATACCTATTGCCAACATAAGTGATACAAAAATTCGTTTCATAGTATATTGTTTTTAATTGTTATTCAATAATTCCTAACCATTTTAACCACTCAATGGTCAAAGGTCGATACTCGTCAAGATGTTGATTAAGGCTGTGACCACCCTTTGGATAGATGTGCATCGATGCCTTTACACCATGTTGTGCCAGAGCCTTGTAGTAGGCTACCGAACTTACCGAAGGTACAGTCGGGTCGTCATCGCAAAGGAATATCAGAGTAGGAGGAGTAGTCGAGGTAACCATATTTTGCACCGATAAATCGACCGCCTCTTGATAGTGGTAATCCTTGCCGAGAAGTTGGAAAAGAGCCTTGCCCTCTGTGTTTGTAACACTCTTTGCGAGGTTAATCCATGGATAGTGCAGAATTGCAAAAGCGGGTTTCTCTTCATCAGCCATTGCATTCGACACCCACGCAGAGAGGTGACCACCTGCCGAAGAGCCTGTTACGCCCACCTTCGCAGGATTAACGCCAAGGTCGGTACGAGTGCGCAGGTAGCGAACTGCTCCGATAGCATCTTCGAGCGTTGCCTCGTAGTGTCCGAAGTTAGGCAGACGATACTTTACCAATACGGTTGTTATGCCCTGCGAAGCGTACCAACGAGCAATTGAAATATGGAGGTTGAGGTAGGTGTAACCACCTCCGGGGTATATGACAATCGCTGCGCCTGTATTCTTTTCGGGGGCAGCCTTGAAGATGTAGAGTTCGCACGATGAGGTCTGCATGATAGAGCCCTTTTTGCGCCACTTCTCATCGCGAGTCTCGTAGTTTGAGTGCTTCGCTGTGGTGTTATCCCACAAGCGTACAACCTCGTCAGCACCCTCCAACGACACGGTCTGCTGTGCTATTGCCGAGAAGGTTGATCCAACCATCACGGCAAGTAGAGTTAAAATTTTCTTCATAGTAGTAGTTATTTTTTAATGTTGTACAAACCCAACCAATTGAGCCAATCGAGAGTTGCTTCGTGCGACTCTTCGCTATGTCGTTTCAGACTATGACCTCCCTTCGGATAGATATGCATCGATGCCTTTACGCCGTGACGAATCAACGCCTCGTAATATACAATCGAACTATATGGCAGCACTACCATGTCATCATCGCAGAGGAGCAACAGTGTCGGAGGGGTAGTTGGCGTTACCATATTCTGTACCGACATATCTATTGCATCTTGAAAGCAGAAATTTTTGCCAAGGAGAGCGTTGTTCGCCTTTGCTCCCGTGTAGAACTCCACGCGCGACATAGAGCCATAGTGCGGAATCGAGAATGCTGGTTTCTCTCCATCAGGCATGGCGCAAGCAACCCACGCAGCAATGTGACCACCTGCCGAAGAGCCTGTTACGCCAACCTTCGTAGGGTCTATGCCGAGGTCGGTACGGGTGCGGAGGTAGCGCACTGCGCCCATGGCATCTTCCAAAGTAGCCTCCTTGTGTCCATTTGGCAGACGATACTTCACTATGGCTGCGGTAATACCTACCGAGGCGTACCACTGTGCCAACGACTTGCTGTATCCTACGCTCGTAAATCCTCCTCCGGGGAAGATTGCCACTGCCACGCCCGAATTCTTCTCAGGCGCAGTCTTGAAGATATATAATTCGCATGACGAGGTGTGGCTGACACGATTTTTCTTGTAGATCTCCTCGTCACATGTCTCATAATTCGAATACTTTGCCGTGGTATTGTCCCACAAACGCACGACCTCATCTGCTCCTTCAAACGAGATGGTTTTTTGAGCAGATGCTCCCCACGCAAAGGCAAAAGCAAAGGCAAAAGCAAAGGCGAAGGTTAAAATTCGTTTCATAGTTTAAGGTTATTTTACAATGTTGATAATTTTTCCCGGAACGACAATTATCTTCTTCGGAGCAGCACCTTCGAGCCACTTCTGCGCCTCCTCCTTTGTTACGATTTCCGCCTGAATATCGGCAGGGGAGGTGGTAAGCGGATACTCCTGCTTAAAGCGGAGTTTGCCGTTAATCATCACAGGGTACTCAAATGTGCTCTCCACCAAGTACTTCTCCTCGCATACCGGATACTTTGCATTGCAAACGCTATCCTCGTGTCCGAGCATCGACCACAACTGCTCCGTGATGTGCGGAGCAAACGGAGCAAGCAGCACTGTGAGTGGCTCCAAAATCTCGCGCTTGTGGCACTCGCCCAACTCGTTTACGCATATCATAAATGCAGCAACCGAGGTGTTGAACGAGAAGTTTTCAATATCTTCTCTAATCTTCTTAATGGTTTTGTGCAGTGTTTTGAGTTCCTTGTCGGTCGCCTTCTCGTCGGTTACTGCCCACTCGCCCGTACGGGTGTGGAATAATCGCCAATAACGGCGCAAGAACTTATGAACGCCATCGATACCGTTCGTATCCCAAGGCTTCGACTGCTCCAACGGACCGAGGAACATCTCGTACATACGGAGCGTATCGGCACCATACTGCTCAACGATATAGTCTGGGTTTACGACATTGAACATCGACTTCGACATCTTCTCGACTGCCCAACCGCAGATATACTGTCCGTTTTCGAGGATAAACTCCGCATCGGCAAACTCTGGTCGCCAAGCACGGAAGGCATCGAGGTCGAGGATATCGTTTTTAACGATATTTACATCGACATGAATCTCCTGCGTTTCGTATTCTTTGCGGAGGTTGAGCGATACGAACTTATTTGTACCGACAACACGATATACGAAGTTCGAGCGTCCTTGAATCATTCCCTGATTTACGAGTTTGCGGAATGGCTCACTCTCGCAGACATAGCCCAAGTCGTAGAGGAACATATTCCAGAAACGGGAGTACATCAAGTGTCCCGTAGCGTGCTCGATACCGCCGATATACAAATCGACACTGCGCCAATACTCGTTTGCCTCCTTAGATACGAGAGCCTCCGAATTGCGAGGGTCCATATAGCGGAGGTAGTATGCCGAAGAGCCTGCGAAGCCCGGCATAGTCGAGAGTTCATACTCCCAGCCCTCAACGCGTGCCAATGGCGGCTCGCCCTGCTCGGTAGGTCCAAAGTTCTCGATTGGTGGCAAGGTCAATGGCAACTCGCTCTCGTCAAGCGGAAGTGCCACATCGCCCTTATATCGAATCGGGAACGGCTCACCCCAGTAACGCTGGCGCGAGAATATAGCATCGCGAAGGCGATAGTTTATCAACTTCTTTCCAAGTCCGCGCTTCTCAACCTCGGCGAACATCTCCACAATGGCAACCTTAACATCTTTGCCATTGAGGAAGTCGGGGTTGATAAGGCAACCCTCCTTTGCATCGTACGATGACTCTTCGAGGTTTCCGCCCTCAACCACCGGCACAATATCCAAGCCGAAGTGACGAGCAAAGGCATAGTCGCGCGAGTCGTGTGCAGGAACGGCCATAATGGCACCTGTTCCGTAACCCGCCAAAACATAATCCGAGGCGTAAATCGGAATACGCTTGCCCGTAAATGGATTTGTCGCATACGAACCCGTGAAAACTCCACTCACACGCTTTGTCTCGGCGATACGCTCACGCTCACTGCGCTTCTTGGTCTGCTCGATATACGCCTCGACCGCCTCCTTCTGCTCGGCTGTGGTCATATCGGCAATCCACTCATGCTCCGGTGCAACAACCATAAAGGTAACGCCAAAGATTGTGTCGGGGCGAGTGGTGAAAATTTCGAGTTTGCGGGTTTCGCCATTTGCCATCTCGGCATCGAAGAATACCTGCGCACCCTCCGAGCGACCAATCCAGTTGCGCTGAATCTCCTTCAAAGAGTCGCTCCATTCGAGCGAATCCAAGCCGTCCAACATTCGCTGTGCGTATGCCGTAACACGAAGCAACCACTGCTTCATTCGCTTCTGCTCAACGGGGTGACCGCCACGCACCGACAAGCCATCTTTAACCTCATCGTTTGCGAGTACGGTGCCGAGTGCAGGACACCAGTTTACCATAGTGTCGGCACGGAAGGCAAGGCGGTAGTTCTGCAACACCTGCTCCTTCTCTGCCTCGCTCTTGGCATTCCACTCCTCGGCGGTAAAGTGCAACTCGGTGGTGCAAGCCGCATCGACACCCTCTGTACCATGCTTCTCGAAGTGCGCTACGAGGTCGGCGATAGGCTCCGCCTTCTCGGTTGAGCGGTTGTAGTAGTGAGCGAACATTTTGAGGAATGCCCACTGTGTCCACTTGTAGTACTCTGGCTCGCAAGTGCGCACCTCGCGGCTCCAATCGTACGAGAAACCAATCTTGTCTAACTGCTCACGATAGCGAGCGATATTCTGCTCGGTCGTTACGGCAGGGTGCTGACCTGTCTGAATGGCATACTGCTCAGCAGGCAAACCAAAGGCATCGTAGCCCATTGGGTGCAACACATTGTAACCACACAAACGCTTGTAGCGCGAGTAGATATCCGAGGCGATATAGCCGAGTGGGTGTCCCACATGCAGTCCCGCACCCGATGGGTATGGGAACATATCAAGCACATAGAACTTCGGGCGCGAATTATCGACCTCTACTTTGTAGATGCCGCGCTCCTTCCACTCCTGTTGCCATTTGGTCTCAATCTCCTTAAAATTGTATTCCATAAATCTTTATATTGTTTTGTTATTGTTCTGTTGTTATCAAAATCGTTTCGATGGACTCTTTTTCCACCTTGCTTGTGTCGCAAATGCTCATTTGCGCCAAGTAAACTGCGCTTTCCGCTACTGCGCAACGCGAAAAAATAGCCTCATTGCCTACGATTTCCGCCCTTGGCAAAACCCTCTTCGCGCGCTCTCGCGTACAGCCGTGAGCGATAGCGCGCGCAACCAACTGACAAATATAGAGAAAAAAGCCGAGAATTAAGAAAATTTTCTTAATTTTGTCGATATGAACTTTCGATAGAGTGCAATTATGAAAAAAATCACAACCCTTGTCGCGCTTATTTTTGCCTCGGTGATGGTGGCGCAGGCGCAGAGCCAAATCAAACATCTGACCCTCAAAAGCGAGATTCTCGGGGTGGAAAAGAACTACTCGGTTTACCTGCCTGACGGATACGAAAAATCCACCGAAAAATACCCCGTTTTGTACCTTCTTCACGGGGCGTGGGGTACTAACCTTTCGTGGGTACGGGTAGATGGCGAGAGGGGCGGAAATTTGCAGGCAATAGCCGATGCCGAGATAGCCGCAGGTCGTGCCAAAAAGATGATTGTCGTGACCCCCGATGCTCGTGGCGAAGGCAAGAAAAATGGCGGTAAAAATATGGGCTATTTCAATGTCGAAGGGTGGGCTTACGAAGACTTTTTCTTTCAGGAGTTTATTCCTCATATCGACAAGACACTCAGGACAATAGCCTCGAAAGAGGGGCGCGCCATTGCAGGACTTTCGATGGGTGGCGGTGGCTCGTTTGTCTATGCTCAACGACACCCCGAAATGTTCAATGCCGCATACTCCACAAGTGGTCTCCTCGACCACCGTTATCGCCCTGCAAAAGCCGATAATTACGAGAACATTGGCTGGTATTGGTCGGTGGCGGTAACTTCGCCTGTCGAGTACCTCCGAAATGCCACCGCCGAGCAGATTGAGAGACTTCGTTCGGTGAGGTGGATGCTGGACTGCGGCGATGATGACAAAATCATCTTCACAAACCTCGATTTCTTTGTCGAGATGCATCGCGAGAGAATACCCGTAGAGTTTCGCGTTCGCAATGGCAAACACAATTGGATTTTTTGGCGAGAGTCGTTGCCTCTTATCCTCGCCTTCTCCTTTGAGTAGTCGGGCTACGATTTTGATAGTTGCTTGCTGCTAGTTATTTGCTGTTCGTTGCTTGCTGTTCGTTGCGATAAGCCTTTGGCTTGCGCCTTCAAACAGGTTTGAGTCTGCGGCATCAAAAAACAAAAGGTGCCGAGTTTTCGACACCTTTCTGCTTCGTTTGTTCGTTTGGGTGGAAGATGGGATTGGCTACTACGCAGATAAATCTGCTCCGCTTAACGCCTTTCCCCTCCGCTCGCCGCGGGGGCACTTCCAAACTTCACTGCACTCCGCAGAAAGTTGATAAATCAACTCCTTTGTTTTCCGCTGCCACATCCTTCAAACAGGTTTGAGTCTGCGGCATCAAAAAACAAAAGGTGCCGAGTTTTCGACACCTTTCTGCTTCGTTTGTTCGTTTGGGTGGAAGATGGGATTCGAACCCACGACCTTCGGAACCACAATCCGTCACTCTAACCAACTGAGCTACATCCACCATGTAGATCCCTCGCGGAATCGGGTGCAAAAGTAATACACTTTTTCGCAATGTCCAAATTTTTCGCCAAAAAATTCGCTTCGGAGACTCTTTTCACCTCTTTTTGCAACTAATTTACAGCGCACGGAGCAGGTCGCACGGTGCAACAGCATACTGCTCCGGCGATATTCCGCGCTCCTCCAATGCCCGTTGCAGAATCGGAAGGCGCGCCATAAAGTGCTCGTTTATCCTGATTGGCGGGCATAACTCGATGCCCTGCTCCTTATATATCAGCCACACCAACTCCGAGCAATAGACATACTCGTTGTCGAAACTGAATTGAAGGTCGTACCACCGCCCAAACCACTTCTGCTGATCTATCGGTTGCGTAAGTTGCTGCTCCGGGCGTTTGATGATATATTTGCGACCTACCGACTTATCGATAAATCGCTCCGTAGGCAAGATGCGTACCGTGGTATCCGCCTCCATAATCTGCACTCCGTCAGGAGTATTGACCGCAATACCGCAGTGGCTCCAAATCGAAAGCATACCGAGTTTTACGAACTTCGACTGAAACGAAGTGGTCTCGATAAATACAATATCGCCCTCGCGCAGAGCCGTCAAATCACCACCTCGGCGGCACGAAGAGCAGAGCAATACTAATAATATAAGTAGTGTCTTTTTCATAGTTTTTCTTTTTTTTGTTTTCCGAACTCCGACCGTGGTCACGGCGCAACGATTGATAGGGGTTATGGGGGCGGGCTTTCAGCCCTTAATAGGGGTTATAGGGTGCGCGGTTTCCTTTTCAGTTCTCAGTTAATCCTGCTTCGCAGTCTTTTCTTCCTCGCGGCTCGGCATAGTGTGCAAGCA
>JAZRJD010000017.1:0-27162 GCA_045645625.1 Alistipes sp. | reverse complement strand
TGCAAGTGTCGTTCCCGTCATTGAGGTATTTGTGGCTAAAGGTATTCCACTTGGAACGGCTATCGCTTTTATGATGGCTATAATCGGCTTGTCTATTCCCGAAGCAACTATGCTTAAAAAGGTAATGACTTGGCGATTGATAGGAATCTTTTTTGGGGTGGTAACGCTACTAATTATTCTATCGGGATATCTGTTTAATTGGATTTTGTAGCACAACAAAGGACTTACGATTAGTAAAATATAGACAATTTTACTATCTTTGCGGAGATATGAAGCGAATTGTTACCATACTGATAGCCTTTGCTACGCTTGTTTCGTGCGGTGGGGTGAGCAAAAAGAGTGCAGCTCCGCAGACGGTGGAGCCGACATTCTACACCTACGAGGTGGTGGCGGAACACCCCCACCTGCGCACAAGTTACACGCAGGGTTTGCAGTTTGTCGATGGCGAAATGTGGGAGGGCACGGGCGAGTATGGTCGCTCGCAGTTGCTCCGCACCGACCTCGCTACGGGCAAAGTTTTGCAAAGCAAAAAGTTCTCGAAAGAGGAGTTTGGCGAGGGTATAACCGTATTGGGCGACAAGATTTACCAACTCCCTTGGCTCAATGGCAAGTTGCACATTTACGATAAGGCGACTTTGCGCCACCTCGCCACCCACACCTACAAAGGCGAGGGTTGGGGTTTGACCACCGATGGCGAGAAATTGTATATGTCGGACGGCACGAACTATATTCGTGTTCTCAACCCCGAAACCATGGCGCAGGAGAGGCGTTTTGGTGTAACTTTGCGTGGGCAGTCGTTGCAAAACCTCAACGAGTTGGAGTGGATAGATGGCAAAATTTGGGCGAATGTCTATACCACCGACTACATCGTTATTATCAACCCAGAGAACGGAGTTGTCGAGGGGGTTGTCAATCTTTCGGGCATACTCCCAACAAGCGAGTACGACAGCCGTACAGATGTCCTCAACGGCATCGCCTACGACAAGGCGACAAAGCGCATATTCGTAACGGGCAAAAATTGGAGTAAATTATTTGAAATCAGAGTTATTGCACAATGATAACAGCAGTAGAATTTAGGCGCGAGTTACACCGCCACCCCGAACTTTCGTTCAATGAGGTGCAGACCGCACAATATATTGAGCAGTGCCTCGACGAGGCGGGTATTTCCCACTCACGCATAGCCAAGACGGGCGTTTTGGCGAAGATTGAGGGCAGGGGCGACCTCTCGCGTGCGGTGGTGTTGCGTGCCGATATTGACGCCCTCCCAATCGAGGAGCAGACAGGTTTGGAGTGCGCATCGCAGAGCTGCGGTGTGATGCACGCCTGCGGACACGATATCCACGCTGCGGTACTCTACGGAGTGCTTTTGCGCCTTGCCGAGAAGCCCGATTTTGAGGGTACAATCTTCGGCATTTTCCAGCCGGGCGAGGAGTGCAACCCGGGTGGTGCATCGAAGGTGCTATCAGAAAAGCCTTTTGAGGGCTACAATGTTGTAGCGGTTATTGGCGAACACACCGACAGCGGCTTGGAGGTTGGCGAATTGGGCTTCTGCAAGGGCGAATTTATGGCTGCCAACGATGAGTTGCGCTTTTGGGTGCGTGGCAAGGGCGGACACGGAGCGATGCGTGCGCAGTTGAACGACACGGTGGTTGCCGCAGCGCACCTCGTAACGATGTTGAACGCTGTAAATGACGAAAATACAGTGCTTTCGATTGGCAAAGTCGTTGCCGACGGAGCGACAAATGTGATACCTGACGAGGTCTATATGGAGGGTACTTTCCGCTGTTTCAGCGAGGAGCATCGCCGCACCGTTTGGCGCATTATCGAGGCAGCAGCGCAGTCGGTAGATGCGAAGTTTGGCACTACAACCGAGGTAGATATAAATCACGGTTACCCAGCCGTTGTGAGCGATGACGAGTTGGTCGATAAAGCCGTTGCTCTCGCCACCGAAAAGGGCATTGCAGTAAAGATGTTGCCAAAGCGCTACACAGCCGAGGATTTTGGTTACTACTGCGTAGCGTATCCGTCGTTGTTCTACCGCCTTGGTGTTGGAACATCGGCAGGTCGCAGCCACACCTCGACCTTCGCCCCCGACGAGAGAGCGATAGAGGTGGGCATTGACTTTATGGAGGCGATAGCAAGAAGATTATAAGGCTATTAGCTATTGGCCATTAGCTTTTTTAGGTATACATATACAACAAGGTTGGGCATCGTTTTTTCGATACCCAACCTTTTAAGTAATAACTCTTAATTAGAAATAGTATTTCAAGCCCACAGAAGGATTGATGCCAAGATTAAAATTAACACCATTAGTATTAATCTTAAATCCATAGTAATCATCTTTGTATGTCATATAAACATAAGACAATGAAAGCAATCCGACCGACAATCCGAACTTTGGAGTAGGGCGAAACTCAAAACTGCCAAGAGATAGCGATAATCCAAACCCAGGCATAGCCAAACCAGCACTAAAACCTGCTACAAAGCCAAAACCAAGTCCTGGTGTATAATACAATCCGTCGCAAATTCTAGCATAATACTCAATGTTTGGCATAATTTCGAGAGTATGAGTTCCACTTTCGATACCATAGCCCAATGATACGCCAACCTTAAACTTGTCGGCTACGAAATAGCCAAACTCGGGAGCAATGGCGAATTTTATAGCAGACGCACTCTCTCCATCTACAATTAACGATGTTGTAGTAATACCTAAATTACCACCCACATACTTCTCGCCTCTGTTCTGTGCAGAGAGATTAAAAACAGCACAAAGTGCTACAATAGAGATAAAAAGCTTTTTCATAATACTTTGAATTTTTAGTTAAACATATAGTTGAGTTTATAACTCTCGTTGCTTTCAGATGGCAACCGCTTAACTAAAAAGAAGAAGCGTGGATATGGCTCGCTGTAACAAGGTACGACCAAGCACCTACAAAAACATAAGCACAACCCACGCCAAAACAGCGTGAGCATTTAGTGTGCCTATTGGTGTTTTTGTTTCTAAAATTGGTCGTTTTTGTTACAAATCCAATAGCCTAAATGCCATCTACAAGAATTGCGTATTCCGCAATCCAATTACAAATGTATAAATTATTTTTCATAGTTGCGGAATTGTGCGCAAAAATTTTTAATTTTGCGGTAAGAAAAGTAATAGACAGACCCCACCGGCTTTCAGCCACCTCCCCTAACTTAGGGGAGGAATATAAAAAACCAAACTATTGCCCCCCTAAGTTAGGGGTCAACAAACACCCACACATATTGTCCCCCTGAGTTAGGGGGACGAGCAAAGCGGAGGGGGTCTGCAAAATATAAAAACAAGCCAATAGCTAAAAGCAAATTAAAGATGAAAGAGAGAAAGCCAAAGCGAACAAACAAGAAAGAAAAGAAGATTGGATTCAATGACCGTGCGGGATTTATCGTGAATGCGTTTCGCGAGATGCCCGAGAAGCGGTTTACACTAAAATACCTCGCCGCCGCATCGGGTGGCGCAGACCGCGAAGGTCGCAACCTCACAAAGCATATCCTCGACACCCTGCTCGAACAGGGCTATATCGAGTCGGAGGGCAAGGGCAAGTACCACCTCAGCCGTAGCAAGATGCCACGCTACGAGGGTGTGGTCGATATGTCGGCTTCGGGTGCAATGTATGTACAGTGCGAGGAGTTGGAGAGCGATGTTTTCGTTCATCAGCGCAACACCCACAACGCCCTGAATGGCGACCGCGTGGAGGTTGTCGTAACGCATACCTCGCGCAACGGAGCCAAAGAGGGCGAGATTTCGAAGGTCTTGGAGCGTTCGCACCGCTGCTATGCAGGTCGCGTGGAGATAGCCTCGAAGACAACTGCGATAGTCGTTCCCGACTCGCGTAAGATGCCTGTCGATATTGCCATTTCGCTCAAAAAATACCCCAACCTCCAACAAGACGATAAGGTGGCGGTGTGCATCGTCGATTGGCGTGATGGCGACCGCTTGCCACAGGGCGAATTGGTGGATATTCTCGGTGCTGCGGGCGATAACGATGCCGAGATGCACGCCATACTTCTCGAATACGACCTTCCGTACAAGTTCGAGGAGCAGGTTACAAAGGCTGCCGAGGCTATTGACGGTCGCATCACCAAGCGCGATATTGCCGAGCGTAGGGATATGCGCTGTGTGCCGACACTTACGATAGACCCGGCAGACGCAAAAGACTTCGATGACGCACTCTCAATACAAAAAATTGGCGATGGCAAGTGGGAGGTCGGTGTTCATATTGCCGATGTTACGCACTATGTTCGCCCCGACTCCACGATAGATGACGAGGCGGTTGAGCGAGGTACTTCGGTATATCTCGTGGATAGGACTATCCCGATGTTGCCCGAAAGGCTCTGCAACGACCTCTGTTCGCTGCGACCGCACGAAGATAAACTCGCATTTTCGGCTGTTTTCCACATTGACGAGAAGGGAAAAATCTCGCAGGAGTGGTTTGGTCGCACTATAATTCACTCCGACCATCGTTTCACATACGAGCAGGCACAAAAAATTATCGAGTCGGGTAAGGGAAAATTCAAGGAGGAGATTTTGACACTTCACAACCTTGCGCAGACACTTCGCAAAGAGCGTTTCCGCAAGGGTGCGATAGCCTTTTCGCGCCGTGAGGCGAAGTTCCACCTCGACAAAAAAGGAAAGCCTACGGGGGTATATTTCAAGGTGCAGAAGGAGGCAAACCAACTTATCGAGGAGTTTATGCTCCTCGCAAATCGCCGCGTGGCGGAGTTCTGCGCCCGCGCGCACGGCAAGGAGCGCACGATGGTATTCCGTGTTCACGACACGCCAAACAGCGATAAGTTCGAGCGTTTCCGTTCCTTTATCCTGCGCTTCGGTCATATCTTCAAATCGCCACTCGACAAGGGCAATGCCGCAGCGAAGGAGTTGAATAAGTTACTCGCCTCAATAAAGGGCAAGCCCGAAGAGAATGTCGTTTCGACACTCGCCATTCGCTCGATGGCAAAGGCTGTATATACTACCGACAATATCGGGCATTATGGTTTGGCGTTCCCTTACTACACCCACTTCACATCGCCAATTCGCCGTTATCCCGATATGATGGTGCATCGCCTTTTACAGCGCTACCTCGATGGCAAACGCTCGGCAGACAAGGATATGCACGAGTCGCTCTGTGTGCGATGCTCCGAGCGAGAGGTTATCGCTGCCGAGGCAGAACGCGCATCTATAAAATATAAGATGGTGGAGTTTATGGCGGACAAGATTGGCGAGGAGTTCGATGGTCATATCTCGGGTATGAACGAGTGGGGCATATATGTCGAGTTGGATAACTCGATTGTCGAGGGTATGATGCTTATGCGCGATATTCCGGGCGACTACTACCAATTTGACGAGGAGCGATACGAGGTCTATGGTCACGCCACGGGCAAGGTCTTCACCATTGGCGATAAGGTGCGTATCCGCGTCAAGAGTGCCGACCTGCGCCGCCGACTCTTGGATTTTGAATATGTAAGTAGTTTGTAATATGAGTTTGCAGAAGATATACGACAAAGCATTTGCGAGCGAGAGGATTTCGCGCGAGGAGGCATTGCGCTTGTGGCGCGAGGCTCCGCTGCACGAGTTGGCGGAGCAGGCAGACCGCTTGCGTGCCAAGATGGTTGCAGATGCGACTGTTGTTACTTGGCAGATTGACCGCAATATCAACACCACAAATGTCTGCGTTTCGGGGTGTCGCTTCTGCAACTTCCACTGCAAGCCTCACCAGACCGACCGCCACTACATAACCTCGCTCGATGAGTACTTTTGCAAGATCGAGGAGATGTTTGCGCTCGGTGGCGACCAACTTCTGTTGCAGGGCGGTATGCACCCTGCGCTCGGCATCGAGTACTACGAGGAGTTGTTCCGCGCCCTCAAAGAGCATTTTCCGACGCTCCGTCTCAATGCTCTCGGTGCGCCAGAGGTGGCGCATATTGCCAAAATAAGCAAAATCTCCACGCAAGAGGTTTTGGAGCGACTGCGCAGTGCGGGTTTATCATCGCTGCCCGGAGCAGGAGCCGAGATTTTGGTGGAGCGCGTACGCAAAATCATCTCCCCCGCCAAGCCGAGTGCCAAGGAGTGGTTGCGAGTGATGCACGAGGCACACGAGATGAATATCCCGACCACCGCAACAATGATGTATGGGCATATCGAAACAATCGAGGAGCGCATCGAGCATCTTATTCGTCTGCGCGACCTCCAAGCCGAATGCCCCGAAGGGAACTACGGCTTTACCGCCTTTATTCCGTGGATTTTCCGTTCCGAAGGTACGCAACTCGAAAAGATGGGCTACACCACCCACTTCTCGCCTACGGAGTATCTGCGCTTGATTGCCGTGTCGCGATTGGTGCTGAATAATATCCGCAACATACAGGCTTCATGGCTTACGGTAGGCAAGCAGACGGCTCAACTCGCACTCCACAGCGGAGCGAACGATATGGGCTCGATAATGATTGAGGAGAATGTGGTATCCTCAGCAGGCGCACACAACCGCTTCGATGCCGAAGGAATACAACGCGCCATACGCGAAGCAGGATTTACCCCACGCCTACGAAATCAACTATACGAATATAGGGATTAGTTACTCAATCAATCCTTCCGGCAAGACAAATTTAATGTAGCGTTTATCGAAGTCGATTGCAGCGATAAACTCCTCGACCGCAGGGATAAGATGTCGTTTGCCTTTGAGTTCAATCTCGAAGAGAGGGTTGAACTCGTTGTCGTAGAAATCGACTATCTCGCCTTTGGCACGACCGATGCGCACCTCGAAGCCGATCAGGTCGTCAAAATAGAACTCATCGCTCTCCTGCTCCTCGACCTCAATCATCAGTTCGTGGTCGAGAATCATCTCGGCGCGTTTCTCGTTATCGATATCGGCGAATGCCACCACAGCACTGCGCTGACCACGCCTTGCGAATGAGTCACAAAAAAGAGGAACCACCAACTCCTCCACTCGCGTGAAGAAGGGTTGTTCCTCCCAATTGAAGTTGTCGGGCAGGGTGTCGTAGAGGTTTATTACGACCTCCCCCTTGGCTCCGAAGAGTTTGGTTATGCGCCCTACCGTCAACATCTTTTGACCTACTCCTCAGCAGGTGTCTCGGTTGCCTCCTCAGCAGGAGCCTCAGCAGCCTCTGCGGCAGCAGCGGCAGCCTCAGCCTCGGCAGCAGCCTTACGCTCTGCGATGGCAGCGGCACGAGCCTCCTTGATTGCAGCCTCAGCAGTAAGGCGAGCCTTCTTGTCAGCCGACTTCTCAGCCTCCAACTTGTTTACCTTAGCGGTAACCTTGCCCTCCTTCTCACCAAGCCACTTGTTGAACTTAGCCTCAGCATCGCTCTCCGAGAAAGCGCCCTTGGCTACGCCACCGAGCAGGTGTTTCTTGTACAACACGCCCTTGTACGAAAGAATCGCACGAGCAGTATCAGTAGGTTGTGCGCCCTTCATTAACCAACCCAAAGCTTGCTCGAAGTTAAGGTCGATTGTAGCAGGATTCGTGTTTGGGTTGTAAGTACCCAACTTCTCGATGAACTTACCATCACGTGGCGCTCTGCTATCTGCAACAACAATGTGATAGAAAGCATAACCCTTCTTACCATGTCGTGCCAAACGAATTTTAACAGCCATAATGCTTGTAAAATTTTAATTGTTAATAAATGGTTTTCACTAACCCACAATAGGTTAATCGGGTGCAAAGGTAATAAAAATTTGAGAATTAAGAATTAAGAATTAAGAATTTTTTGATTTTTTAACATTTTCCGCTATATTTGCATTGATAAGTGAGGCGAAAACCCTCTCTGTCAAGTACATATTTGATGTTTAATTTGCATCTTTTAGGCACTTAAAGTTCCACAATTTTTGCCTCTAAAAAAGAGCAAAGCGAACACCACCATAGACGAAATCGGCACAATATATGCCGATTGTTGTCTTGCGTGGGTTGTTCGCAATGCTTATCATTGGAGGCAGGTCGTGGAACAACCTAAGTGCAGGATAGGCAGATGCGACAACCTGCGTTTTTTTATGATATTCTTCAATGACGATAAGTACTTTGGCAACTACGACCTGCTCGACAAACCGGTAGTTTCGTTTTTAGCCGCCAACGATACCCTCGAAGAGTTGTGGTCAAGGGTAGAAAAGTGGTTGGAAAATGAAATTTTCGGTACCGACAAGGCAATTTTAAGCCACTTTGAAACCCCATTTGAAAGACGAGTTCTGCAACTGCTTCTCGAACGCAATCACCCACGAATACTATTCACCTACGCCTCAACCAACAAGGCTTCATTCCGCGAATTAAAGGTGTCGCGCACCAACCCCAATTCATTGGTTTTACGCTATCGCCCATTGCCCGATGCGATACAATGGAGGCAGAACGATATGTTGTGTATGACGGTGGTGAATTTAGCCGATGAAGTTGTTACTGTCGGAGTGTCAGCGGATACTGCCACACTTGCAATAGTCGAAGAGTGCAAACGCGACAACCTTAAACCTTGTCGCAGTTTGTAGGGGATTTTTTGGTTTTGCGGACTCCGAGCCTCATCAAGGCGCAACGATTATAGGGGTGATAGGGGTTATGGGGTGCGCGGTTTCCTTCTCCACTCTCAGTTTCTATCGTCTATCTAAACCTGTGGCACTCAAACCAAGGGTTATGCAGATTCTCCTTGTTGTAGCGCAGTGGGCGATGGTCGGGCAGTGAGCGCACCAAGCCTCCCGACTCCACCAAAATCAGTTCGGCAGCGGCTGTATCCCACTCGTAGGTCGCCGTAGTGCGAGGGTAATAATCTATTGCCCCCTCCGCCATAAGGCAGAATTTGTAGGAACTACCCTGCTCCACAACCTCTATATCGGGGTGAGTTTTGCGCATCTGCTCGATATACTCCGCCGTCTCTGCCGTCTGGTGTGAGCGCGACACCGCAACACGGAACTTATCGTGTGCTGCAGAGGTCAGGGGCAACACTCGCGCACGAGCGCGGATAATGGCATTGGTGTACTGGGCACCCTCATCGGGCATAATGCCCTCCAACAGCATCGCTCCGCAACCCTGTTCAGCGAAGTACGCCTTGCCGAGATATGGCACATAGACCACCGCACCAACACACTCATTCTCCGACATCAGGGCGATATTTACCGTAAATTCGTTGTTACCCTTGATAAACTCGATAGTGCCATCGAGTGGGTCTACAAGCCAGAACATATCCCAGTTCTTGCGCTCCTCGTAGAGCATCTCGCGCCCCTCCTCCGAGAGTATCGGAATACGGGTCTCGCCCAGCACCTCCTTTATCTTGTTGTGGGCAAGGCGGTCGGCAATGGTCAGAGGTGTATTGTCACTCTTAACCCTTATGTCGTAGCCCGTGTGGTTGTTGTACACCCTCATAATCTCCGCGCCAGCACGCACCGCCGCATTGAAGGCAAATGGCAAAAGATACTCTCTGAGTTGTTGCTCTATCATAGCGATTTTCTGTTATTTTTTCTCCTGCGGTCGCTTATCGCAAGCCCCTTCGCAAAAATTGGGCTGCGAGAGACTCGCTCCTTGTAAAGATAGTGAAAATGTTTCACTCTTTCAACTAAAAAGCGATAAAAACTTCGCAGTATTGTGTCGAGTGTTGCAAAAAGGCTCTTTTCCGCCACCACACAGCACGAAATATAGATAAATAACGCAAGCGCAACAGCCGTAACCACGGCGGCAAAGAGTGCAACTCGGCTACCCGACAGATGTGCAACAGCAACCATTGCCGCAGGTGCAACAACTGCCAAAGTCGAGAATATGCGCCTCTCCTTGCGCCACGCCAAGGCACGATTGGCACGCAGATGCACCCCATCGTCATCGCCCGACCGTTCGCTCCGTTCCAATTGAGCCTCAGCACCCACGATACTGCGCAACGAGATGCCCTTAACCATACTCTGCGAGGCGATGATATTGGCACAATAGGCTATTGCATTCGAAGCCACAATACTCTCGCCTTGCAGGCGAAGAATATAGTCGTAGGTGGCAACAGCCTCGCCCACAGCCGAGGCAGAGTGCCGATTTTCGACCGGCAAATCGACCATAACAACACGCTTGAAGGCTCGGTGGCAGGAGCGATAGAGAGCCCTCACTCCCGCAAGATGCGAGTGGTCCACGCGCACTAACGAGAACTGCCGCACCAACTCGCCAAAGGGCGAAAGGTAGTGCTGCAAGTCGGTGATAATAACCGCCTCACTGCGCGGGTAGTGCTCTTCGAGGAGCGCAAAAAGGGGTGCCGGAGTTTCGGGGTACTCGACAATTGCCGAGACACCGATATGACCAATACCCTCGTGCAACATCTGCACGATTGCGCTCTTGCGAGAGGCATGGTGCCACAGGCAGACAAAGAGTACTGCCCCCACGAGCATAATCAACGAGAGAAGCAGTAACACAGTGTAAATCAATTGCATACAATTTGGCATTTATAGGAGTTCAAGCGTTGCACGAAGAGCCGTTTCTCCTCGCGAGTGAGGAGTTTCGCGCAGACGGAGAGCGAGTAGCAGGCATTCACCGCGTGGCGAATAAAGAGGGTGCGCCGAGGGGGCGAGAGTTGCCCCAAGGCGTAGCCTACCTGCGGAGTCGAGAGATCTCCACGAATGGAGCAGAGCGAGAGCAGTGCCATATAGGCAACCTCCTCGCTCTCCGCCTGCACGAGTCGTTGCAGATGTGGCTCGGCATCGACAATCGAGAAGTGCTGACAGAGGTAGAGCCCCACAAGTTGCAGATTGCGATTCTGCGATAAGAGCAAGGGGGTATATGCAATCGGAGACCCTGCACGGCGCATCAGTTGCGTGAGAAGTGCAACCTCGTGCCACGAAAGCGGAATATCGAGGCGGGAGATATAGAGCAATGCCTTGTCGGGGTACGCCTCCATAAGTGCAGCGGTCTCGCGAAGGCGCGAGTTGCACAGGGGCGAGTAGTCCACCTCGCACACCTCGACAATCAGAAGCAATCGCCCCACGGCACTGCCGTAAATATGCTCCGAAACATAGGTCACAGCATCGAGAATTATCGACCTCGTAAACCTTATCCGCAAGGAGTATATCTCCTCCTCGCTCGGCTCCTCCGACATCGCCATCATCGCGGCAATTCGTGCCACGCAACGGCTCTTGGCATAGGCATAGATTTGCCGCGATGCCGAGTGCGCCCCCTGCGCCACCACCAACAGCAGCGGCAACGCGAGGGCAAGCACAACTTCCTCATAATCAAGTGCCATCATACCATACTTTTGTATTGCGTTGCGACCTTGCCGTACAGTCTTTCGGGCATTACGGGCAGTGCGATAAACTGATTTACCCCCTCTTCGAGGAGAGCCACGATGGTATCTTCGGAGAGGTCGTGCGACAGCACAAAAATCTGTGGCAGTACCCCGCCCTGCCGTATCTGCGCAACGGCATCGGAGCCATTCATAAACATTCGCACATCATCGGTGAGGAGCAGGTCGCATTTCGAGGTTTTGCAGATGCGGAAGAGTTCCTCGCGCGAGGTCGATGGCACAAAGAGAGCCTCGATATCGGAGAGCAGCCCCCGCATAAGGGCTCGGAACTCTGCCGAGGTGGAGTGGATAACAATTTTTCTCATTGCGAAATAGATAAAAACCTCACCTCCCAGAGCCAAAAATATGCCAATTCCCCGATTTAGTGGGATTAATTTTGGATTTTTCGAGGATTTTTTTGCCGAGAAATTTTATTGAAAAGGTAATTGCGAAGCCGTTTACATTGGAGGTATAGTACCAAAAATTGAACATTCTGTGACATTCAAAAATTGCCAAAACACCGGAGATTTAATGGTAACTGATAAGGTAGTAGATGGTGTAACAACAGAGACTAATACTGGTGCAGTCATAATGGGTGGTATATCCGGTTTTGCAAGCATTGGAAAAGATAATACTATCGCACTCGATGGTTGTAGCAATAACGGCGCATTGAAGGTTGATCCTATCGACTTAGAGGGAAATGTAAAGATTGGAGGCAGTATCGCCCATATCGGAAGTACATTCAGTCTGGATATTCTAAACGGTTATACCAATAGCATCGGTCTCCCGGGCTTCGACATCGAGAGTGACGAGTTATACTAATTGATTGCCCTTGTGGGCATTGCAAGGAAGTCGGCGCAATCGTGTCGGCTCCTTTTTTGTAGGGATTATGAGGGTTATGGAGGGCGGGCTTGCAGCCCTTAATAGGGGTAATAGGGTATGCGGTCGCTAAATATAAGAATTAAGAATTATTTTTTAGTTCTCCGCTCTCAACTTTTTATTATCTTTGCGGCGTAAAGTTCAAGACTATGGAGTCACTAAAAGAGTTATTCAAGATAGGCAATGGTCCATCGAGCAGTCACACGATGGGTCCAAAACTCGCCGCCGAGCAGTTTTTGAAGCGTTGCCCCGATGCCGAGAGTTTCCGCATAACACTCTACGGCTCCCTCGCCGCCACAGGGCGTGGTCACTTGACCGACAAGGCGATAGAGTCGGTTTTGCTGCCTGTTGCACCAACCGAAATTGTGTGGCAGCCCGATATTGTCTTGCCGTTCCACCCGAACGGCATGCGCTTCGAGGCGTTGCGCGGCGGTAAGACCTACGATGAGTGGGTTATTTACAGCGTGGGTGGCGGTGCCTTGGCAAATGAGCAGACTGCACCTGCCGACAAGCCCCAAATCTACACGATGAACACCATCAGCGAGATTAAGGATTGGTGCTATCGCGAGGGCAAGACCTACTGGGAGTATGTCGAGGATTGCGAGGGCAAGGAGATTTGGGACTTCCTCGATAATATCTGGACCGTAATGTGCCAGACTATCGAGCGCGGTCTGAACAACGATGGCGTACTGCCCGGAGGCTTGAAGGTGGCACGCAAGGCGAGTACCTACTTCGTGAAGTCGAAGAGTTTCACCGACTCCCTCGCCACACGAGCAAAGATATACGCCTACGCCCTTGCCGTAGCCGAGGAGAATGCCTCGGGTGGCACGGTGGTTACGGCACCAACCTGCGGATCGAGCGGAGTACTGCCTGCCGTAATGTACCACCTCACCACATCGCGCGGCTTTCTGCGCATTCGCCTCTTGCGGGCGTTGGCAACGGCAGGATTATTCGGAAATGTCGTAAAGACCAATTCGAGCATCTCGGGTGCCGAGGTTGGTTGTCAGGGCGAGATTGGAGTGGCTTGCGCCATGGCGGCAGCCGCAGCCTGCCAACTCTTTGGTGGCACACCGGCACAGATTGAGTACGCGGCAGAGATGGGTTTGGAACACCATCTCGGTTTGACATGCGACCCCGTTTGCGGATTGGTGCAGGTGCCATGTATCGAGCGCAACGCCATTGCTGCGGCACGCGCCTTCGATGCCAACACCTACGCAACACTCTCGGACGGCTCGCACCTTGTGTCGTTTGATAAGGTGGTGGAGGTGATGCACGAAACGGGACACAACCTCCCATCGCTCTATCGCGAAACCTCCGAAGGCGGCTTGGCAAAGAAGATAGAGAGATAGGGAACTGAGAGCGGAGAATTAAAAAATAATTCTTAATTCTTAATTTGTTTTCGCGCACCCTATAACCCCCATAACCCCTATCACCCCTATAATCGTTGCGCCGTGATAAGGGTCGGAGTTCGCAAAACTAAAAAACAGTTAGGTAAAACTTATATAAATGATGAAAACAAAATTTTCTATTGATCTTGACCCCAAGATACTCTACACTTTGCGCCACTACGACCGCGCAAAGTTTATGAAGGATATCATGGCGGGTATTATCGTGGGTATTGTGGCGATTCCTCTCGCCATAGCCTTTGGTATCGCCTCGGGCGTAGGACCTACCGAGGGACTTGTAACGGCAATTATCGCCGGCTTTATCATCTCGGCACTCGGAGGCTCACGCGTGCAGATTGGCGGTCCTACGGGAGCATTTATCGTCATTATCTATGGCGTAGTGCAGCAGTTCGGTCTGGGCGGACTCGCTATCGCCACGATTATGGCGGGTATAATGTTGGTGCTGATGGGTGTATTCAAACTCGGTACGATTATCAAATTTATGCCCTACCCTATTATCGTAGGCTTTACGGCAGGTATCGCCGTGACGATATTCTCGACACAGATTAACGACCTGCTCGGCTTGGGCATAAGCGATGTTCCTGCAAACTTTATCGAGAAGTGGAAGTGCTATTTTGCCAACCTCGCGAATATCAACTGGTGGGCGTTGAGCATTGGTCTCGGCTCGATTTTGATTATTGTCGGCACACCTTATATCTCGAAGAAGTTGCCGGGCTCACTGATTGCTATCGTTGTGATGACGGCTCTCTGCTGGGCTTTGGAGCGTTTCGCAGGTATTCACCCCGTATCGACCATTGGCGACTTGTACGAGTTGCCTTCGGGAGTACCGGAGTTCCGTCTGCCTTCGCTTGGTGAGGAGCCATTGTGGAGTACCGTACAGGCACTCTTGCCAACAGCCTTCACAATTGCGATGCTCGGTGCTATCGAATCGTTGCTCTCGGCGATGGTTTCGGACGGTGTTATCGGCTCACGCCACAACTCCAACACCGAGTTGATGGCGCAGGGCTTGGCAAATATCGTAGTTCCATTCTTCGGCGGTATTCCTGCTACGGGAGCCATCGCTCGAACAATGGCAAATATCAACAATGGCGGTCGCACACCGGTTGCAGGTATCGTTCACACGATTGTTCTGCTCCTTGTTCTGCTCTTCTTGGGCGGCTTGGTGGGCGAGATTCCAATGCCATGCTTGGCGGGTGTGTTGATTATGGTTTCGTATAATATGAGTGGTTGGCGCACAATCCGTTCGATGTGCCGTCAGTCGCGCTCGGATATAACCATTCTCTTTACCACAATGTTGCTGACCATAATCTTCGACCTCACAATCGCTATCGAGGTAGGTTTGATTTTGGCGGTGGTGTTGTTCGTACGCCGAATTATGGAGACCTCGAATATCTCGGTTTTGCGCGATGAGATGGAGTTGCACCACGATGGCGAGGAGGGCGATGTGCAACTCGCTATTCCGAAGGGCGTGGAGGTCTACGAGATTGATGGACCGTTCTTCTTTGGCGTGGCAACCAAGTTCGAGGAGTTGACCGCAAGGCGTGAGGCTATGCCGATCCGCATTGTGCGTATGCGCAAGGTGTCGTTTATCGACTCTACGGGTCTGCACAACCTCGAAATCTTTATCGAGGCGGCAGTTAAGAATGGTCAGACCATAATCCTCTCGGGTGTAAACCGAAAGGTCTACAACGCGATTGACCGCGCCGGTATCTTGAAGATGATTGGCAAGGAGAATATTCTCGACCATATCGACATCGCCTTGGCTCGTGCCGAGAAACTCGCGACCGAGTCGCAGAAGTAGAGATAGATTTACCGCACAAAAGAGCCTGTCTTTTCGGACAGGCTCTTTTGTGTAATAAAGAATCAAGAACAAATCATTAATCTCTACGCTTTTCGATTTGACGCTTTACGGCATCGAGTGCCAAATCAACAGCCTCCTCGAAGGTGCGAGCGCGCTGCTCGCTGACAATATCTGCGCCCGGCACATGCAGCGTCACAAGAGCCAACTTATTGCCCTTCTCGCTGTCTTTGTCCAACTTCAAAGTTACATCTACACCTGTCGAGCTGCCCTCAAAACGCTCTAATCTCGACATCTTCTTCTCTACAAATTCGAGGAGTTGCTTACTCGCATCGAACTTCACGGATTGAATCTTAACCTCCATAATATAAAATTTTTAAGGTTTATAAATAGTTGGCTTTTCGCCATATCTCTCTTTTGTCTATCTGTGTGGGTGCGCCTGCTTGTACACCTTTTGCAACTGCGTAATGCTGTTGTGCGTGTAGCACTGCGTTGTGCGTAGCGAGGAGTGCCCCATCAACTCCTGTATATCGCGCATATCCGCCTCTCTGTTCATCAAGTGGGTGGCAAATGTGTGTCGCAATACATGCGGCGACTTCTTGCCCTGCACATCGGCACTATCGAGTTCCTGCCTTACAATTCGGTGTATCGAGGAGCGAGATAGCGCAGTGCCGCCCTCCGACACAATCAAAGGCGAGTCGTGCGAGGTGCTGATACCCATCTCCCTTAGCCTCTCGATAAATGCCTTAATTCGGGGTGCAATGCCCGAGGAGAGTGGCACAAGGCGATGCTTGTCGCCCTTGCCTCGCACATGGAGGATTGCCATATCGGCGGATATATCCCCGATGCGAATGCCGAGTAGTTCGGCAAGTCGAATGCCACAACCATAGAACAACGATATAACCAAGGCGTTGCGTTGCTCCACAAAGTCACCCGCCAGGCTCTTCTCGCGGAGGATATCCAGCAGTGGCTCCATGCGCGTCTCCGGCACAAATGTCGGCAGTTTGCGAGATGTGCGCAACGAGGTTATTTTGCCAAATATGTCGTGTGTTACCACCCCCCGTTGGCGCAAAAACTTGTAGAAACTGCGTAGCGATGATAGTTCTCGATTAATCGATGCCGCTTCGAGCCCACATGTGGACGAGCGATAGACTATCCATTCGCGAATATCATCGGTAGTAACTTTTGTCGGGTCGAATTGTTCGGGATTCAAGTAGTTATTGACGGTACACCATGCCACAAACGACTCAATATCGTGTCGATAGTTGCGCACGGTAAGCGAGGAGTATCGTCTTTCTACCTGAATATATGTTATAAACGCATCAACCATGGCAAAACCCTCAAACAAAAAACCTAACAGATGCAGTAAACTACTACTCCAAACTTACACAAATATACAAATTAAAAATGAAAAAACAATAACCTCTCCAAAAAATTCCTCCTCAACTGAGGGGCAAAAAGAGCAAAAATCGGAGACGGCAAAAGTTTCTTATCGAATAACAGCAATCATTATTAAAATTATTTCATTTTGTATTTCGCTGATTATTAGCAATATAAGTATATAGTCGACAGAAAAAGCAAAAAATAATTAAAAATTTTTAATAAAAAACTTGCACGAATGAAAAAAAGCCCTTATCTTTGCATCGAAGTTTTAAGGTTCATTTTAGGTTAGTAGTTTTAGGTTGGTTGAGGAAATCGGAAGGTTGTAGCATAGGGCTACTAAGACTGCGGGAGGTGCTCTCTCGTGAGTCGAATACCTCCGAAGACCTCATTTTTTGTGCCTATAATAAGACAACAACCAAATTTAGGATTATAAGAGTATTCAAAGCATCTTTTGAATACTCTTTTTTTGTATATTTGTACTATGATTTACTCCGCATCGCAATATATCCTTGCTGTAAAGCATATCGACCTGATGACAAGGACTTTGGCATCTCGTCAGATATACGCCCTTCGCGAAGAGGGGAACAGCGATGTATTGAAATGTTCGATAGGAAATACCGCCATCGTATTTCAAGTTATGTACAAAGGTCGGCACATGGCGATGCGTGTCTATATGAGACCTCACGGCAACCTGCGCGCAATATATGGAGAGAACTACTACCCGAAGGAGTTGCTTGTAAGTTCGAGTAGCGATTGCTACGGGTTGGCAGATGTTGTACTTTGCGAGTGGCACGAAGGGGTTTCGCTCCAATCCAAGATTGAGGAGTTGGCGCACAAGCCCGACAAGATGGCTATCCTCGCGCAAATGTTCGAGGAGTTCGCTATATCGCTGCTGAACGAGAGATGGGCACATGGTGACTTGAAGCCCGAGAACATAATCTTCTCGAAAGATGGGTTACACCTTATCGACTTCGATGCCACATACCGCGAAGGTTTCACCCCGAAGGAGTGCATCGAGATTGGAACAAAGGAGTTCCAGCACCCGATGCGCGACACTTCTCACTTCAACAAGAGCATTGACGACTACCCCATTGCACTTATCGTGACGGCATTGGCGGCAATTGCCCTCGACAAGTCTCTAGCAAAGATGGTTATCGAGAACGACTATCTGCTCATTCGCCCACATCTCGCCGTAGAGGGCAAGGACCCGATGCTCGACCGCATCGAGAGGCTCTTTGCCGAGCATGGCGATGCACGCCACTATCGTATTGCAAGGCTTCTACGCTCAACGCATCTCGCCCTGCCGACATTGAAGGCTCTCTTGGAGTCGCAGGTGCGCACGGTCGAGGGCAGTGAAGCCCTCTCGCTCGAATACTACAACGGCTATTGGGGATATACGCGCAACGGCATATTTGTCGTACCACCGATATATGACCTCGCATTCGAGTATAGCGAGGGTGTAGCCTTGGTGCGCGTAGGCGATGAATGGCACTTTATCGATGAACAGGGCAAGGTGGTGATAAGTTGTGGCAGAGGTCGCGACATAAAGCCATTCAAAGATGGCAAAACACGAATAGTACGCGAAGATGGCAGCGAGGTCACAATATGCCGTAACGGAGAGATTTTCAACAACAAATAACACAAGGAGAGTATGTATTCGCAGGATATAACGCGCCAACATCGTGCGGCGGTAGTCATAGCCATAGACCAGTCGAGTTCGATGAGTGGTCGCATCAAACTCGGCAGTTGCGAGATATCGAAATCCGAGGCGGTATCGATGGTTACAGGGCGACTGATAGATGAATTAATTTTGCGGTCGCACCGCGATAACGGCTATCGTCACTACTACGACATAGCATTGGTCGGTTATTCGGGTAAGCGCGTATACTCACTGCTCGGCGAGGAGAGCGACTTGGCTCTCTACCCCATCACCGCACTCGCCTCCCGCAAGGTGCCGCGCATGCAGTACCTCTTGTCCTATGCAACAATGAACATGGGCTCAACCCAACTAAACGAAGATGTATCGGTATGGGTTACCTCAAAGGCGGAGGGTGCTACGCCTATGTATCAGATGATAAATGCTGTCACCGATTTGGTATCAGAGTGGTGTGCAAAGGAGGAAAACCGCGATAGTTTCCCTCCGTTAGTCTTTAATATAACCGATGGTGAGGCATCAGATGCCGACTACGATATGTTGCGCCGAGCGGCTCATCGTCTGAAAGAGACCGGCACCGCAGATGGCAAAACCATCTTTATAAACATACACCTCTTCTCCGACATGCAACATGCTCCGGTTATCTTCCCGAACATAAACGAGGTGCCGCTATCGGTACGATATGCCCACCTATTGATGGATATGTCGAGTATTATGCCCGAGCAGTTTCACCACTATATTTCGAGGTGTCGTCCCAACTTTGCGCAACCGCCATACTTCGCCATGAGTTACAACACCTCGCTCTCCGAACTTATCGCAATGCTCAATATCGGCTCTCGCAGTGTAACCTTTGGTTTGTAGCGGAGTTGCAACGATTTAGTTCTTCACACGGTAGGCTCGTTGCACCCCTTTGATACGCATAATGGCGTGTATCAGAGTATCGACAACACCTACCGAAGGTACCTCTACGCTGATTGTTCCTACGCCCGTGCCATCGCCTCGCGAGTTGAGATTTATCGAACGGATATTCAACTTCATATCGCGCGACACAACCTCGGTAATTTGGTTTACTAGACCTGCCGAGTCGTTTGCCGAGATGGCAATCGTTACGCGGAACGCACCCTGTGCACTCTCACGCCACTTCGCCTCCATAACACGATATGGATACTGCTCGCGCATACGCTTGGCATTCGGACAGTCGGTGCGGTGTATTGTGATGCCCGTATTTATCGTTACGAAACCAAAGATGTCATCGCCCTTAATCGGGTTGCAACACTTAGCGAGTTTGTAGACGATATTGTTTATGCTCTCGTCAATAACCAGCGCATCACTCGACTGCTTTGCAGGTGCTGCGGTAGTGGCACGGCGGCGTGCCTCTGCCTCCGCCTCGGCAACCCTGCGTTCCTCGTCAGCCTCGCCCGAGAGCCACTTTGTGAGCAACTCCTTCACCACCGCCAAGTCGATCTTCTCGGCAGCAATCAACTCGTAGAGAGCCGTGCCCGTACGCTGCTTGTAGTACTTGCAGAGGTAGGCAACCACCTCGTCTATGTTTTTTACTATCTTCCAGTTTTTCAGTTTGCGCTCCAACTCCTCGCGACCGAGGTTTGCACTCTTTGCCTGCTCCTCGCGAATTACCGATTTGATTTTGCTCTTGGCACGGTTTGTCACCACAAAGTTCAACCAATCAGCCTTCGGCTGCTGGTTTTTCTGTGTCAGAATCTCCACGATATCGCCATTGCGCAGCGGCTCGCGGATAGGCACGGCGCGACCATTCACCTTTCCGCCCGAACAGGTGCAACCCAAGTTCGAGTGGATATCGAATGCGAAATCCAATACCGTAGCACCCTCTGGCAACTTGCGGATATCGCCATTCGGGGTATAGACGAAAATCTCGCCCGATGCAGGTTTGGCATCGAAACGCTCGGCTATATCCTCTTTGGTTTCGCTCATTGTCTCGCGCAGGCGTTGCAGCCACTTCTCGCTGGTCTGTGCGCCCTGATTTACACCCTTGTAACGCCAGTGTGCCGCAATACCCAACTCGGCAATATTATCCATTCGCTCGGTACGAATCTGAATCTCCACCCACTTGCCATCGCCCGCAGCAACGGTCGTGTGCAACGACTCGTAACCGTTCGACTTCGGAATAGAAATCCAATCGCGCATACGGTCGGTGTTCGGGGTGTAGAAGTCGCTCACAATAGAGTATGCCAACCAACATTGCGCCTTCTCCATCGGCTCAGGGCAATCGATGATAATACGAATGGCGAAGATGTCGTAGACACCCTCGAACGGCACCTTCTGCTTGCGCATCTTGTTCCAGATGGAATAGACCGACTTGGTGCGGCTCTTGATGTGGTACTTGATACCCGCCGCATCGAGTCCCTTGCGTATCGGCTCGATAAATCGCTCGATAAAGTCCAATCGCTCCTTCTCGCCCTCGCGCAACTTCTCGGTAATGTGTTTGTGGTCAGCAGGCTCCAACTGCGCCAACGACAAATCCTCCAACTCGCTCTTGATATTGTACAAGCCGAGTTTGTGGGCAATCTGCGCATAGAGATTCATCGACTCCCACGACTTTTTGAGTCGCTTCTCCTCTGGAAACATCGCTATCGAGCGCATCACTTCGAGGCGGTCAGCGAGTTTAATAAGGATAACGCGAGGGTCCTCCGAGTAGGATACAATCATATCTCGGAAGTCCGATGCTTGGTCGGTGTTGGTATTGAGTTTCAGTTCGGAGATATTCGTCAAGCCCATGACGATACCGATAACCTCCTCGCCAAACTCCCTGCGAATGGTTTCGAGCAGGGCTTCGAGAGCCTCGTCATTATCTCGTTTTGCCTCGATGCGCACCACATCGTGCAGCACCGAAGATACGGTCGAGTTACGACCAAGTCCCACCCCGGTAGCGACAATATGCGCCACCTCTACGGCATGGTCCAACATTGGTGTTCCGTCATAGCGCGTTAAACCCTCCATTCGCTCGGCAGCGAACAGCAACGCCTTATCCACCAACTCCTGTGTGGTGGTTGAGAACTGCTTTTTAACCGCAGTCCTCAATTTTTCGTATCTCTCAAATAGTGTCATCCGTTTTCCGTTTTATAATATATAAACGCTCTCCTGCGGTGGCATATTGTATGCGTTCCTCTTCGGAAAGTCGCTTTTCATAATCAATATCCTCTACCTCGAAGCCACATTCGCGCAGGCGGTCGGCATAGTCTCGCCCATAGATGCGGCGGTGGTCGTACTGCCCGAATATCCGCGCACGCTCCTCTGGCGAAGTTATCGTATCGTCCTCGAAGGTCTTTTCGCGGTCGAGGTCCTGTGGCACAAGTACCACGCCCCAACCCCCTTTGCGCAGTATGCGGTGCAACTCGCGCATCGCCTTGCGGTCCTCCTCGACATGTTCGAGGATATGGTTGCAAATCACCACATCAACACTCTCATCATCGAGCGGAATATCCTGAATGTCGAAGTGCAACTTTGCCAATGGACTCTCCAAGTCGGCAGTGAGGTAGTTGTCGGCATGTGCCTTGCCGTAGTGTCGCTCAAATTGGCGTTTCAGTGCAACCTCGGGGGCAATATGAAGTAGTGTCGGATAGCCCTTCAAGAGGTCGGTTTCTCGCTCGATATAGAGCCATAACAGGCGGTGTCGCTCCAATGCCAAACATCGCGGACAGAGTGCATCGCGGCGCGATACGCCATAGCCGTAGGGCAGAAATTCGCGCACCTGCTTACCGCAAATCGGGCATTCGCGACCTCGACCTGCATACCACACGCCCAACATCGGCACACCCCAGCCTGCAACTCGTTGCAGTATCGGGCGTGGAACACTATTCAGCAACCACTTGACTATTTTTTGAATTACTCCCATATTGGTTTTTAGCCATTAGCCATTGGCCATTGGCTTTTTTATTCCTCAATAATTTTATTTACATCGTTTTCTGCTTTGCGCAGTTTTTCGCGGCACAATGCAATCAACTCGGTTGCTCGTGCCACACGCTCCGACAAAGTGTCGATACTGTTCTGCTCCTCTCGCAACGATTTCAAAATCTGCTCAATCTCTGCTATTGCCTCTTTGTAAGTCATATTTTAGCTATTAGCCTTTTGTTATTTTAGTTATTTTACTCTCAATGTCGCCATCTGCGATAGATGTTGTGATGGTGTCGCCAACCTTCACATCTCCAACGCTTTGCAACGCCTTGCCCTCTTTGCGGACAATGGCGTAGCCGAGTCGGAAGATGCGCTCGGGGGCGAAGTTTGCCACCAAGTTTGCAATACCCTCCAATCGCTGCTTCTCGCCCTGCAAAGTGCGCTCCGCCAAGTGGCGCACCTCTACCGAGAACTGCTCCAAGCGTAGTGCCGCCGTATGTGTCGCCTGACGACATATATCGCGCAACGAGATAGCACAATACTCCAACGCTCCATCGAAGTCGGTCGCCCGCTGGTCTATCCACGCCGCCACCGCCGTAGGGGTTTTTAGCGGCGTATGTGCCACCATATCGGTGACGCTCGTATCCTTATCGTGTCCGATACCCGTCAGCACAGGCAACGGAAATTGCGTCACCGCAAAGGCAAGCAGATAGGAGTTATAGCACTCCAAGTCACTCGTTGAGCCTCCACCACGAATTATCGCCACGGCATCGAACACCTCCGCGCGCTCGGCAACGGCATAGAGTGCCGCCACAATACTCTCATCGCACTTTTCGCCCTGCATCGTAGCCTCGAAGAGTTCGGTTTCGATGCGGTAGGCACTGCGCTCCAACTCCTTCATAAAGTCGCGATAGCCCGCAGCCGTAGCACTCGAAATCACCGCCACACGCTGCACCACCAACGGCATTGGCAACGAGCGATTCATATCCCACACCCCCTCCTTTTGGAGTTGTTCGATGGTCTGCTGTCGGCGGCGTTCCATATCGCCTATTGTGTGCAGAGCATCAATCTGCTGAATCTGCAACGACATACCATATACTGCGTGGTGCTGCACGGTCGCCTTAAAGAGTATCTTCATACCCTTCGTTAGGCGTTGCCCCGTTTCGCGCTCGAAACGCCCCACAGTACTTGCAACCTGCGACCGCCATATTGTTGCTCGCGCCTGCGCCTCGGTTGCACCTGTCTTTTCGTTCTTCTCGATAAGTTCGATGTAGCAGTGCCCCGAAGCGTTGATTTTCAGGTCGGCAACCTCGGCACACACCCACACTGGCAGCGGCAAAGCATCTGCCAGAGCGATGGATATTCTCCCCTGCAACTGCGCAAGTGTTATGTGACTTATCTCACTCATCAACAAGGTCTTTTCCTATCCGTTAATACCTCAACCAACGCCACAAGTCGCGAAGCGTAGGCTTTGCACCGTGCATGAAGATACCGATTTTGTATATCTTTCCCGCCGCCCAAACGCAGAGGGTAAAAGTTATATAGAGTAGCACCAACGAGGTTGCTATCTCCCATGCAGGGATACCGCTCGGAATGCGCGCTACCATCACAATAGGCGAGGTAAACGGTATCATCGAGCACCAGAATACTATCGGCGAGTTCGGGTCCTTCATCACCATCATCGTAACCACAAATGCCACGATTATTGGCAATGTAATAACTGTTGTAAGTTGCTGTGCATCTTGCGCTTGGTCTACACTTGCACCTACGGCAGCATAGAGCGATGCATAGAGCAGGAAGCCACCGATAAGGTACAATAACACCGTTCCGATTATCGTTACGAGGTGTCCCGTGTCAAGCAGCGAAGCCATTGCCGTAAGCATCTCGGGCGAGACATCTTGCTGCATGGCAAGTAGCGAGACATCGGCTCCTGCCTGCACCTGTTGTACGCTGTCGAGGATATTTTCAGGCATCAACGCAGGCATGATAACTGCGCTGAAAAGCACTACCAGCACACCCCAAACCAACACCTGAACGGCAGCAACGAGGGCGATGCCGAGAATTTTACCCATCAACATCTCGAATGGTTTTACGGTCGAGACCATAACCTCCAAGATGCGCGAGGACTTCTCCTCGATTACGCTCTGCATAACCATCGAGCCGTATATCGCCAAGATAAAGTAGAGCAGAAATCCGAGCAACATACCAATCAGCGAAGATGCCATTGCCGAGGTTGCTGCCGACTCCTCCTCTTTGTCGGTACGGAAGGTTGTGAGATGCACCGAAGCCTCGACCTTGGCGAGTATCTCGTCAATGTTTTCGATATTGTATGTTTTGAGTCGTTCGCTCTCAATCACCTTCTCAATCTGGTCGGCGATGCTCTCCTCTATAACAAGCGAAGATGACGAGGAGGTGTAGAGCCGTGCATTGTTCGGATTCTCGACAATATCCTGCCCGATGTGCAACACCCCGAAGTTATCATCGTTCTGCGATGCCTCGATTAGGGCTGTCGGCAGGTCTTTGTCCGATACCTCAAACACCAACTCATTCTCCGATGTGAGTTTTGGGGCAACGATGCCGCTCTCGTCAACAACGGTAATTCTCTTTGTTTCGCCATCGACAAACTCCATGATAAGAGTTGGTGCCGCCCCTAACAAAATCATCAGCAACGGCATCAAAATCGTTGTGACGATAAACGATTTCTTATATACTCGTTCGCGAAATTCGCGCATTAATATCAGACCTATGTTTCTCATAACCTTAAATTTAGACGAGAGTCTTACAACTACGCATTACCCACTGCACTCTACTCGTAATACACCGTTACGGAGCAAATTTTTATTGTTACATTATCCGAGCGTATATATAGTTGGCTGACATTCGATGACAATTCAACCATATATTCGGTCTCGATATTATAGTTGCCCACACCAAGTGCCTCCGAGGCGTAGAGCAGATTGTCCGAATCGATAACATCGGTGCCATATATCGCAAATCGGGCATTTTTGGTGGAGCCCATCAATGTTATGGCAACCCTCGTAATAGAGCCCTCTACAACGGGCGTGGCAAGGTAACCTATATTCGATGCCGCTTTGAGATTTACCGTTGTCTGTCCGATACTCGTTCTGCTCGACCGATAGGCGTACCAAGTATGCCCCTCGGCACTCCTTATCTCCTTGATATCGGTATCGGCATATCCCCACTCCGCATCGATGTTTGTTATATCTGCTTGGGTGAGGGTTATCGACTCCTCTGCCTCCTCCGAAGCCTCGAAACCGAAATTAACACGCTTATACCGCCCTGCCGTAAAGCCCCAACCGGCATCAAAAGTGGCACTCTTCGTACAGACCAACTCCTCTCCCGTTGCGCCCTTGGCAGTAACGGTGAAGGCAACCTCACGGCTCTCGGTCAGCACAAACGGTGCGACCGACAGATAGAACTCCGCACTGTCGCCAACATTGATAGTCTCGCCATTTGCAATTTGGAGGGTGGCCGTATCGAGGGTATAACCCTCTCGCGGAGTGCAGGAGATGCTCTTCTCGTCAAATGCTACCGAGAAGTCTCCCGCCAAGTGACAACCCTCTGCCTTTATCGCGATACTCGTTATCGAAATTGGCTCATCATACCTATTGGTGATTGTAAATAGTGCAAACGATGCCACATTTCGCATCGTAACAACCGGTGGCTCTTCGACATTAACCCCCTTTACAGCACCAACAAGTGGCATTGTCGTACCACACAAGTGCGCCGAACTATTATTACCATTCTGTATTTGGTAGCCCACGCTCTTCGCGCAGCCGATAGTATTGTAGTCACCCACACCGAGAGCCGTAAAGCCCTCACAATATGGATATGTAACATACCAGTCGTAACTCTCGGCGGTAAGAGAGCCTGCGAGAGAGCCTACGAAGCGACCTGTCGCAACATCGGCAAGCACAAACTCTCTGTTGCCGTTAAAGGTTTCGGTGCCACTCTCGGCATAGAATACGCTCAGATTGTCGCCCTCGCTCCAAAGGGTATAGTCGCCATTGTTCTCGGTACGGGAGTCGGGCAGATATATCTCGAATGGGATACTCTTGCTTCGCATCGTTGCAGGCAGAGTATCACCCTGCATACAGTTCGTTAGCCCCAAAGTTGCCACTATAACCCCCAACAAAAGGATAAATCTCTTCATTTTTGTATCGTTTTCGAGTTATAGTTCGAGACCGCCCTCCTCTTCCTCCCAAGGGGCTACTCCAATACCTGGCAGACTTGCTTCGAAGCCCATCTCAACAGCCACCTCGACAATTGACAGCGAGGGGGCAGCGTAGATTTCGGTATTGATATTAAGGTATTTCATAAGTCTGGGCATCTCTATTTTTTATTCGTGGTGGTATGGCTCTCCTTTTATGATTGTAAAGGCGCGATAGAGTTGTTCGGTGAATATGGCACGGACAATCTGGTGCGAGAATGTCATCTTCGAGAGCGATATCTTCGAGTTTGCACGCGCGTACACATCCTCCGAAAAGCCGTATGGACCACCTATCATCAGCACCAAGCGGCGCACTCCGCTATTCATTCGCTTCTGCAACCATTGAGCAAACGCCACGCTACGCATCTCCTCGCCCGCCTCATCAAGCAGTACCACATAGTCGGCTGCGGTGATACCTGCGAGTAACATTTCGCCCTCGGCACTCTTTTGTTGCTGCTCGGAGAGGCTTTTGGTGTTGCGCAAATCGGGCAGATAGGTTATAGAGAACTTGGCATAGTGGTTTATGCGCTTCTGGTACATCTGCACCATCGCATCGACCTCCTTCATATCTGTCTTACCAACTACGATTAACTCTATATTCATTCTTTTTTCGTTTTTTGTTTTCCGAACTCCGACCGTTGTCAAGGCGCAACGATTATAGGGGTTATGGGGG
>JAZRJD010000016.1:0-38017 GCA_045645625.1 Alistipes sp. | reverse complement strand
TCTACCTTGCCTTGCACAAAAATAGTTCAATCATTTACGATTTTTTTGCTTTGGTAGAGTTCTGATTGGCTCTTTTTGCACAAGTCTGCGGATAGCGAAATGCTCACATAGGTCTACTATGCTGCGCTTTCTCTACCTTGCCTTGCACAAAAATAGTTCAATCATTTACGATTTTTTTGTTTTGGCAGAGTTCTGATTGGCTCTTTTTGCACAAGTCTGCGGATAGTGAAATGCTCACATAGGTCTACTATGCTGCGCTTTCTCTACCTTGCCTTGCACAAAAATAGTTCAATCATTTACGATTTTTTTGCTTTGGTAGAGTTCTGATTGGCTCTTTTTGCACAAGTCTGCGGATATTAACTTCTTCTATATTCCTCCCCTGAGTTAGGGGAGGTGCCCTGTAAGGGCGGTGGGGTCTGTCACTCTCGTCTCTCGTCTTTTCTTGGCACTGTTTTTGCCCTATTCAGGGGCAAAGGGAGTGGTGGGAAAAGGTAATTATTCTTTATCTTTGATATGTTTACACATCTTTCTGTTATTTTCTGTTTGCACACTGCCCACCCTCCTTTTTATATCGCTTTTAGCCATTGACCTTTTGATTTAGTTAGGAGTGAGAAGATAGAAGATAGGAGTTGAAAAATAACTCTTACTTCTTAATTTTTAGTTCTTCACTAAAAACTAAAAGTTTTTTCTTATCTTTGTGCGATATTGTGTAGTTATGGCAGATTTTAAGAAGATAAATATCCGGAACAAGCGCGCAACATTCGACTACGAGATACTCGAAGAGTATATCGCAGGCGTTGTTCTTGTAGGTACGGAGGTTAAGTCTATCCGTATGGGCAAGGCTTCGATGGTCGATTGTTACTGCTACTTCGAGAAGGGCGAATTGTGGATTCGAGGTGTCAATATCTCGGAGTATGCGTGGGGGACCTGCAATAACCATATCCCCAAGCGCGACCGCAAACTCCTGCTCAACCGCAAGGAACTATCGAAGTTGCAACGCTCCTTGCAGGATAAGGGTTTAACGGTTGTTGGTTTGCGTCTATTCCTCAATGAGCGAGGTTTGGCAAAGATTGCCATCGGTCTTGCTCGTGGTCGCAAAGCGTACGACAAACGAGAGTACCTCAAAGCGAATGATGCGAAGCGCGAGATGGACAAAGCAATGAAAACCTACAAGTAAAAATTGTGCTGAGTATGAAGATGTCAATTAAAGTGAGTGCAAAACCCAACAAATGCCCCAAGTGTGGTGGTAAAGTTGTAGAGATATTGTATGGAGAACCAACATACGAAGCTTTTGAGGCGAGCGAAAGGGGCGAAATAGTGCTTGGCGGTTGTTGTGTATCTATTGATGGAGAGGGTAATTTGCAGAGCCCTGATTGGCAGTGCATAAAGTGTGAAACTCAATTTAAGCAGGAATAAATATAGACAAAAGCCAATGGCTAACGGCTAATGGCAAAATAGAAAAATGGCACTGATTTTAGCAATAGAGACTGGAACCGATATCTGTTCGGTGGCGTTGGTTCGCGATGGCGAACTTGTGGCGTTGCGTGAGAGCGATGAGGAGCGCAACCACGCCAAGAAAATTGCCGTATTTGTTGATGAACTCCTGCGCGAGAGTGGCGTGGCAGCCGATGAACTCGATGCTGTGGCGGTGAGCAAGGGACCTGGCTCATATACGGGCTTGCGCATTGGCGTATCCTTTGCAAAGGGTTTGTGCTACGGACAGAATATCTCGCTTGTGGCGGTTGGCTCGCTCGATTCGTTGGTCGAGGTGGCTCGTGAGGACTACGAGGCGGGAATACTCGATGTCGAGAATTGGGGCGAGGCGACACTCTGCCCAATGATTGACGCACGCCGTATGGAGGTCTATACGCAGACCTTCAATGCCGAGGGCGTGGCGCAGAGCGATGTCGAGGCGAAGATTATAGATGGTGCAAGTTTCTCTGCGGAGCGCAGTTCGGGCAAGCCGTTTGTGATTTTCGGCAGCGGAGCAGCCAAGTGTGCCGAGGTGTTGCAGGGCGCAACCCTTATTGAGGTTGTTCCGTCTGCACGAGGTATGGCACGATTGGCAGAGCAGGCTTTTGCCGAAGGCAAAACCGAGGATGTTGCCTACTTCGAGCCGTTCTACCTCAAAGATTTTGTGGTGAACTCGGCGAAAAAATCGCTTTTGGAGCGAGTAATGAAACCCTAGTACCCCTATTGCCCCTATCACCCCTATTCTGAAAACGAAAAACAATTAACACAAAATAAAAGTACAAAACTATGTCAGAATTTATCTATCAGGAGCCGCTCCCAATCGAGCGTGACAACACCGAGTATCGCTTGGTGACGAAGGACTATGTAAAGGTCGTTGAGTGCGATGGTCGCAAAATTTTGAAGGTCGATCCTAAGGGTATCGAACTCCTCGCAAAGGAGGCTTATACCGATGTTTCGTTCTACCTCCGTTCGGCACACTTGCAGAAGTTGCGTAATATCTTGGAGGATGCGGAGGCTACCGACAACGACAAGTTCGTAGCATACACTATGTTGATGAACTCGTGCGTAGCTGCCGAGGGCGAGTTGCCAACTTGTCAGGATACAGGTACTGCAATCTGCGTGGCTCATAAGGGCGAGGATGTTTGGACAGGAGCCGAGGATGCAGAGTATATCTCGCGTGGTGTCTACGAAACATACAAGGAGCGCAACCTCCGCTACTCGCAGGTGGTGCCTATCACTATGACTGATGAGCACAACAGCGGCACAAACCTCCCTGCACAAATCGACATCTATGGTGGTCACCCGGGTATGGAGTACGACTTCCTCTTCCTCACAAAGGGTGGTGGCTCGGCAAATAAGACCTTTCTCTATCAGCAGACCAAGGCGTTGCTGAACGAAGAGTCGCTCGTTAAGTTCTTCAAGGAGCATATCAAGGACCTCGGTACTTCGGCATGCCCTCCATACCACCTCGCAGTCTGCATCGGTGGTACTTCGGCAGAGATGTGCCTCGCAACCGTAAAGAAGGCTTCGGCGGGATATCTCGACGAACTCCCAACTTCGGGCAATGAGGGTGGTCGTTGCTTCCGCGATTTGGAGTGGGAGGAGAAGATTCTCAAAATCTGTCAGGATATGGGTATTGGCGCACAGTTTGGTGGCAAGTACCTCGTACACGATGTTCGCGTTATCCGCGCACCTCGCCATGCCGCTTCGTGTCCTGTCGCTATTGGTGTAAGTTGCTCGGCAGACCGTAATATCAAGGCAAAAATTACCCCTGAGGGTATCTTCGTGGAGCAGTTGGAGAAGAATCCTGCACGCTTCCTTCCTGCCGAGGCACCTGCAATGTCGCCAGCCGTAGATATCGACCTCGATGAGGGAATGGATAAGGTACGCGAGGTGCTCTCGAAGTATCCTATCAAAACTCGTTTGAATTTGAAGGGTACTCTTATCGTGGCTCGTGATATCGCTCACGCACGCATCAAGCAGATGCTCGACAATGGCGAGCCAATGCCTGAATACTTCAAGAATCACCCTGTATACTATGCAGGACCAGCCAAGACCCCTGCGGGATATGCTTCGGGCTCATTTGGTCCAACCACCGCAGGTCGTATGGACTCCTATGTAGACCTCTTCCAGAAGCATGGTGGCTCTATGGTTATGGTGGCAAAGGGCAACCGTTCCAAGGCTGTTACCGATGCTTGTCAGGCAAATGGCGGTTTCTATCTTGGCTCTATCGGTGGACCTGCTGCAATCCTTGCAAAGAACTCTATCAAGTCTGTTGAGGTTGTAGACTTCCCAGAACTTGGTATGGAGGCTGTTCGCAAAATTTATGTGGAGAATTTCCCTGCCTTCATCATCGTAGATGATAAGGGTAACGACTTCTTTGCAGACTTCGCTCATTAAAATTGTTCTGAGCGGTGAATTTTGCACCTTACTTCGGTCGCTGAGTTGCTCACATACGCCCAAGTATGCTGCGCACTCAGCGCCTTGTAACGCACAAAATTCCCTCGCTCATAAGCAATTTTTGGGTTTTGGGGATTTGGCAAAAAAATAGTTCAATCATCTCCAATTTTCAAGAGCGAAGATGTGGTAGCCTAACCATTTACGATTTTGAAGGAGTGGGATTTTTTCGCTCAAAAGCAATTTTACGGTTGTGGTTATCGTTAATACTGTGTAGAGGAGAATTAAAATAATTCTCAATTCTTAATTTTTAATTTGACTGATTGTGCTTTTCAAAAAGGTAATAGTTCTCATTTTTGCACTATGCTCCATCTTTGTACTGCGGGCAGAAGAGGTGTCGTTCTCGGTTAATGCTCCGATGATAGCATCGCTCGGTGAGCCGTTCCGTGTGGCGTTTGAACTCAATGCCAAACCCGATAGCGATTCGTTTGTGCCGCCCACATTCGAGAACTTCGATGTGGTGGCAGGACCTTCGGTGTCGCAGGGCTCCTCAATGCAGATTATCAATGGCGAGGTTACCAAGAGTGTAAACTACGCCATAACCTATGTCCTGCTGCCTCAAAAGACGGGAACCTTTGCCATTGCGCCGGCGACCATAGGTGTCAAGAAAAAGGAGTACACCACGCAACGCACGATGATAGAGGTGCGCGATGCAAAGCAGGATAGCGGCTCTGTGCAACAGGGCAATAATCGCAATCAGAGTGAGTCTGCCGAGAGCCGTGCCAATCGCACGATCGAGAAAGATGACCTCTTGTTGCGACTCGAACTCTCGAAGCGATCGGTCTATAAGGGTGAGCCTATTCGTGCGATATTAAAGTTGTACAGCCGTGTCAATATCGCCGGCTCGGACTCTTCGAAGATGCCGACATTCAACGGCTTCTGGTCGCAACAGGTCGATATCGAGCAGGGACCATTCCGCGAAACGCTCAATGGCAAGGTCTATGAGGCATACAATATCGCCGAATATCTGCTCTACCCACAGCAGGGTGGTACGCTCACCATTGAGCCTGCCGAATTGACCGTAGTGGCGCAGGTTGTAGTGCAGTCAAATCGTGGTTTTGACCCATTCTTTGGTGGCGGACACGAGATATATAATGTACGCCGTGCGTTGAAAACTCCCGAGGTGAAGGTGCAGGTCAAGGAGTTCCCTGCGGGTGCTCCGGCATCGTTTGCGGGTGCGGTAGGTCGCTACACAATGTCGCACAAACTCTCCTCGGCGGAGGTTACAGCCAACTCTGCCGTAACATTGCAACTCACAATCTCGGGCACGGGAAATCTCAACTTTATCTCGGCACCGACACTCTCGTTGCCATCATCGTTTGAACTCTACGATGTCAAAAGCGAGGAGAAAATTCAGAACAACGCCTCGGGTAGCGTGGGCTATCGCCGTTTCGACTATCCGTTTATTGTTCGTGCCGAGGGTGTCTATGAGATTGCACCGGTGGAGTTTACCTATTTCGACCTCGAAAAGAAGAGATACATAACACTTACCACTCCGAAATTGGGTATTGTGGTTACGCCCGACAAGAACGCTGCAACTGCATCACAGCAGTCGGTGTCGATGGGTGTTAAGCGCGAAGATGTACGACTCTTGGGCGAGGATATCCGCTTTATCAAACTCGGCGCACCGGCACTCCGTTCGGTGGTTGCTCCATTGGCGTTGTCGCCTCTCTATTGGGCTATTGTTGCGCTGATGCTGCTTGTTGCGGCGGTAGTATATTTTGCGGTGCGAAAACATATTCGCGATAGCCGCAATGTGGTACTCGTCAAGGGCAAACGCGCTAACAAAGTGGCGATAAAGCGTTTCCGCATCGCCGAGAAGTATATGCGTGAGCAGGATCGCCGAGCATTCTACGAGGAGATGCTGCGTGCATTGTGGGGCTATCTTGGCGACCGCTTCAATATCCCTGTGGCAGACCTCACGCGCGAGGTTGTACGCGATGAGTTGAGTAAGCGAGGCGCGACAAGCGAGGCAGAGGCGGTTATTGCCGTGATTGCTCGTTGCGAGGAGGCGCAATACTCGCCTATGGCATCTGCCGAGATGAAGGATATCTACGAGGAGGGTGTCGATGCAATATCTAAAATCGAGTCGGCAATTAAAAAGTAGAAGGTGCTATGAAAAAGTTTTCTAAATATATAATTCTGCTCTTTGTGGCGTTGTCGGCAACTATGTCGGCGGCCGCCTCCACAACTCGTTGGGAGGCGGGCAACAAAGCATACATCGATGGCAACTACGAGAAGGCAATAGAGGAGTACTCGGCAATTCTCGATGGGGGCGAGTACTCGATGAAGTTGTACTACAACATAGCCAACGCCTACTTCAAGTTGGGCAAAACTGGCAAGGCGATACTCTATTATAATAAGGCACTGCGCATAGCCCCTTCGCAGGAGGATATACGCCACAACCTCGCATTGGCGGAGGCGCAGACCAAAGATAGAATCGTTGCAATCCCCGAATTTTTTGTCAATCGCTGGCTGCGTACCGTGCGCAACTCGATGAGTTGCACGGCATGGAGTGTTATGTCGCTTGCGTGGCTCGGAGTGTTGCTGGCATTTGGAGTACTCTTTCTGCTGGCTTCGCGTATCCGTTGGCGTAAGGCGGGATTCTATGGGGCGTTGTGCGCCTTTGTGATGTTTGTCGCAGCCACATCGTTTGCGGTATCTTCGCGTAACGATATGCTCTCGCACGATGAGGCTATCGTTATGGGAACAGCAATATCGGTTAAGAGTTCGCCCGACCGTTCGGCAACAGACCTCTTTGTGCTGCACGAAGGTACAAAGGTCAAGATTCTCACCGAAGTAGACGAGTGGGTTGAGGTCGTTATCGCCGATGGCAAAAAGGGCTGGACCGAGCGCAAAAACATAGAGGAGATTTAATTGAGTGAGTAGTGAGAAGATAGTAGTGAGTAGTTAAAAATGTCAAAACTATTAGATAATGTAGTAGGAGAACTCTCGCGCTTGCCGGGCATTGGTCGCCGTACAGCACTGCGCTTGGCGATGCACCTGTTGCGCCTTGACGAGGAGGATGTGGTTTCGATGGGGGAGAGCCTTATCGACTTCCGCACCAAGATTTGTCGCTGCGCCAAGTGCAACAACCTATCCGATACAGAGATTTGCGATGTCTGCGCCGACTCCTCGCGCGATAGGAGTACGGTCTGCGTGGTGGAGCAGGTGTCGGACCTACTCTCTATCGAGAAGACCCACCAATATCGTGGCGTGTATAGCGTCTTGGGTGGTGTTATCTCGCCGATGCAGGGCATTGCACCGTCCGATTTGCGCATAGACCTGTTGCTCGACCGTATCGCTATGGGAGAGGTAAAGGAGGTGATAATCGCCATCTCGGCATCGGTTGTGGGCGATACCTCGATGTTCTACCTGGTGCTCTGCCTCTCACGCTTCCCGCACCTGAAAATTACCACCATTGCGCGAGGCATAGGCTTTGGCGATGAACTTGAATATGTTGATGAACTGACCATTACACAGGCGTTGATGAATCGCCGTGAGGTCGCAAAATAATTAGTATTATGAAAAAGTTATTTGCTATTGTGATGGTTGCCGTGTTGGCAGTCGGTTGTTGCTCTTCGTGCCGTTGGCGTTATAAGAATGCAAAACCGTTGGAGGGTACTGTGTGGCACCTCGTGAAGATTGGTGGCGAGAGTTACACCTTCCCTGCCGATGAGTTTAACATTATCTTGAACGAGAACGGCTTGGGCGGTCGTGGTGCATGTAATAGCCTGCTCGGTCAGTACGCTACGGGCGATAAGTTTGCGCTGCGCTTCTCGCACCTCGGCTCAACAAAGATGCTCTGCCCTCATAACGAGGATTTAGAGATGAAGATGCTCCAAATCCTCTCGCAAACCACCCACTACGATATCGACTACGATATGTTGATGCTGATGCAGAATGGGGAGATATTAGCCGTCTTTAAGGCTCTATCTACGACAGAAAACAAGTAGAAGATATTTTTGAGTGTAAGGTATTATAGCGATCGAGATTCTCGGTCGCTATTTTTTGTGGTATGGTTTGTGCGTGGTGTTGGATTGTTATCAAAAAACCTTAAAACCATATTACTATGAAAAAATCAACAACCAACCAATGCACAGCTGACGCCTGTGTTACCGAGAGTGCCGATGGTCGTCTTATGGCAACCCCAACCGAGTTTATTCCGCAACACCCGACTTCGCCGGAGGTTGCCTACAAGATGGTCAAAGACGAAACATATCCGCAGACACAACCGCGACTAAACCTCGCCACATTCGTTACGACCTACATGGACGAATACGCCACCAAGTTGATGAACGAGGCGGTGAATATCAACTATATTGACGAAACGGAGTATCCGCGCGTGGCGGTGATGTGCGGTCGCTGCATCAACATTATCGCCAACCTCTGGCACACCCCCGAAAAGGCGGAGTGGAAGGCGGGTGCGCTCGGCATAGGCTCTTCGGAGGCGTGTATGCTCGGAGGCGTGGCGGCACTGCTGCGCTGGAAGGCTCGCCGCAAGAAGGAGGGCAAGTCGTGCGACAAACCGAATATCGTGCTCAGTTCCGCATATCAGGTTGTGTGGGAGAAGTTTGCACAACTTTGGGGTGTGGAGATGCGCGAGGTGCCTCTCACGCTCAAATGTCCATCGCTCGATGCGAAGAAGGCTGTGGCGATGTGTGACGAGAACACCATCTGTGTAGTACCAATCGCGGGCGTTACTTGGACAGGTCTGAACGATGATATCGAGGCTCTCGACAAGGAACTCGATGCCTTCAACAAAAAGACGGGCTACGAGGTTGCAATACATGTAGACGCCGCTTCGGGAGGCTTTATTATGCCATTCCTGAAACCCGATGTGAAGTGGGATTTCCGCTTGAAGTGGGTGTATTCAATCTCGACCTCGGGACACAAGTACGGCTTGGTATATCCGGGCTTGGGCTGGGTTGTTTGGCGCGATAAGAAGTGTCTGCCCGAAGAGATGTCGTTTAGCGTCAATTACCTCGGTGCAAACATTACACAGGTAGGTTTGAACTTCTCTCGCCCTGCGGCGCAGATTCTCGGTCAGTACTACAACTTTATCCGCTACGGCTTTGAGGGCTACAAGCGTATTCAGCAAGAGTCGATGGATATCGCCTGCTACTGCCACGAGCAGATTGGCAAGATGAAGTGTTTTACCAACTACGCCAAGACGCTCGATAATCCGCTGTTTATCTGGTATATGAATCCGGAGTACGACAAGAACGCAAAGTGGACTTTGTACGACCTGCAGGCGGTATTGCAACAGAGTGGCTGGATGGTACCTGCCTACACAATGCCGAAGGATATAGAGGATTTGGTGGTTATGCGAGTGGTTGTCCGTCAGGGACTTACGCGCGATATGGCGGATATGCTCCTGACCGATATCCGCAACGCCGTTGCCGAGTTCGACAAGTTGAAGTATCCGACAACTTCACGCCTTGCATACGAGAAGCAGGAGAAGCAATTTGGTAAGGTCTTTACGCACTAAAAATTGTTTTTAAGCAGCGTTTGCTGCCTTGTCTTCAAAAAATGAGATGGTCACATACGCCCAAGTATGCTCCCATCTCATTTTTCTTGACGGCGTTGCAACCATCAACTTAAAAATCAATTTTACTTTTTTGAGAAATACAACTCTCCTTTCTCTGTTTTCTGCTCTTAATCTTTCTCGATTGTCACCGAGAAAATAAGGTCGCCCGGGCGGATATCGTCAATCACATCCTCGCCCTCGACAACCTTGCCGAAGCAGGTGTGAACACCGTCAAGATGTTGAGTGTTGCGGCGGTTGTGGCAGATAAAGAACTGCGAGCCACCGGTATCCTTACCACGATGAGCCATCGAGAGAACGCCTCGGTCGTGGTACTGTCGTTCGGCATCGGTCTCGCACGGAATAGTCCACCCCGGACCACCTGCACCATTGCCGATAGGGCAACCGCCCTGAATTACAAACTCGGGAATCACACGGTGGAAAGTCAAACCATCGTAGAAACGCGACTCGGCAAGTTTAACAAAATTTTCAACGGTAATAGGCGTCTCCTTCTCGTAGAGTTCCACCTTCATATCGCCCTTCTCGGTCGAAATAATTGCGTAAGTCATAGTGTTATTTTTTCGGTAAATGTTTATACTCTCAATCTATCTCTGCCACTCCCCCAAATACCATTCTACGGTCTTGCGAATGCCCTCCTCGAAGCGGAGCGATGGCGACCAGCCGAGTTCGCGCTGTAACTTCGATGAGTCGATGGCGTAGCGCAGGTCGTGCCCCGCGCGGTCGGTGACATAGGTTATAAGTGGCAACGAATGCCCCTCCTCGTGTCCGAGTTGGCGGTCAACCTCGCTGATTAGCAACTTTATAAGGTCTATGTTGCGCCACTCGTTGTTGCCTCCGATATTGTAGGTCTCGGCAACGCCTCCATTATGGAAAATAAGGTCAATGGCGTGGGCGTGGTCTTCGACATAGAGCCAGTCGCGCACATTCTCGCCCCTGCCATATACGGGCAGTGACTTACCCTCGCAGATATTCTTTATAAATAGCGGAATCAGTTTTTCGGGGTATTGGTTAGGACCGTAATTATTTGAGCAATTGGATATTACGGTAGGCATACCGTAGGTGTCGTGGAAGGCGCGAACAAAGTGGTCGCTCGAAGCCTTCGATGCCGAGTATGGCGAGTGTGGAGCGTAGGGTGTATCCTCGCGGAACATACCTTCGCCCAACTCCAACGCTCCATAGACCTCATCGGTCGAAATATGGTAGAATCGCTTGCCCTCGTAACGCTCGGGCAGGCTCTCCCAGTAGTGGCGTGCCGCTTGCAAGAGCGACAATGTGCCAATAACATTGGTCTGTGCAAACTCGAAAGGGTTACTTATCGAACGGTCTACATGGCTCTCCGCAGCAAGGTGGATAATGCCGTCAATATGGTGCTGTTTAAGCAGAACCGACACAGCCTCAAAGTCGCAGATATCGCCCAGCACGAAGGTGTAGTTGCCGCAACTCTCCACATCGCGCAAGTTGTCGAGGTTGCCTGCGTAGGTCAGTTTGTCGAGATTTACGATGTGGTAGTCAGGGTAGTTGCGCACAAAGTGGCGCACTACATGTGAGCCGATAAAGCCTGCTCCTCCCGTAATAAGTATATTGCGTTTTGCCTCCATAGTCTATAAATGTTTTAAGCACTCTGCCAACGACTCCTGCCACTCGGGTATTGCGATGCCGAAGGTCGCGAGAAACTTGCCCTTGTCGAGCACGGTGTATTCAGGGCGTACAGCCTTTGTGGGATAACTGGCTGTTGCACACGGCAATACATCGCACTTGCTCTCCCCCTTCAAGCGGGCAATCTCGGTGGCAAATTCAAACCACGAACACTCTCCGATGTTCGAGTAGTGGTAGATGCCGTACTTGTTGTGCTGTTCGCTTTCGATAATTGCCACAATCGCTTCGGCGAGGTCGCGTGCATAGGTAGGTGTGCCTATCTGGTCTGCCACGACAAGTACATAGTCGCGCGAATCGAAGAGTTCGCACATCTTCTTCACGAAGTTATTGCCAAACTCCGAGTAGAGCCACGCGGTGCGCAGAATAATATATCGGCACCCCGACTTTGCAATAGCCATCTCTCCTGCCAACTTGGTGCGCCCGTAGGCGTTAAGCGGCGCAGGCGTTGTATCTTCGGTGTATGGCTCGTAGGTGTCGCCCGAATAGAGATAGTCGGTTGAGATGTGAATCAGCGTGGCATCGTGTCGCTTGCACACCTCGGCAAGTATCGCTACCGCCTTATGGTTTACCTCGTCAGCCTCCGCCTTGTTGTCCTCTGCCAAATCTACGGCGGTGTAGGCGGCGCAATTTATCACCACATCGACCTTCTCGCTGCTCATCAACTCCTCGACCTCCTCGGCAGAGGTTATATCCAACTCGTCACGACCGGTAAAGATATATCGGTGTCGGCTCTCGGCACTTGCCAAGCGCAAGGCAGAGCCCAACTGCCCGTTACCACCCGTTACCAATATCGTCATAGCCTGTTAGTATAGATTTTCGTTGTAGTCGAATAGTTCGCCGCATTCGCCAAATGTAGGGTTGTGGCGGTCTTTTTCCGAGAGTAAAATTTTGTCGAAAGGTATCTGCCAGTCGATGCCGAGTATGGCATCATTCCACGCTATGGCACCCTCATTCTCGGGGGCGTAGTAGTTGTCACACTTGTACTCGACCACTGCCTCCTCGCTGAGTACCGAGTAACCGTGTGCAAAACCGCGCGGAACAAACAACTGTCGATGGTTTTCGTCAGAGAGTTCCACTGCAATATGCTGCCCGAATGTCGGAGAGCCTTGGCGGATATCTACCGCCACATCGAGAATGCGCCCCTTCACTACGCGCACTAACTTGCTCTGTGCGTGGGGTGGGTGCTGAAAGTGCAGACCGCGAATTACGCCATACGAGGAGCGTACCTCGTTATCCTGCACAAAGTGTGTGTCGCACACCTGCTTTGCAAATTCTCGCTCCGAGAAGGACTCGAAGAAGTAACCGCGCCCATCTTCAAATAGGCGAGGCTCGATAATCGCTATACCCTCAATATCGGCTCTTATAATACGCTTCATCTATCGTCCTTTCTTAACGAGGTTAATCATATACTCTCCGTAGGCATTGCGCTTCATCGGCTCGGCAAGGCGCAATAACTCCTCATCGGATATCCATCCCTTGCGCCAAGCAATCTCCTCCAAGCAGGCTACCTGAACACCCTGACGGCTCTCGATAACCTCAATAAAGCGCGAGGCATCTGCCAAAGATTCGTGCGTGCCGGTATCCAACCACGCAAAGCCTCGTCCCATAATCTGCAACTCCAACTCGTTGTCGCCGAGGAATGCCTCATTCACAGATGTTATCTCCAATTCGCCACGCGCCGATGGCTTAACACCCTTTGCCACCTCGACAACCCTATTCGGGTAGAAGTATAACCCCACTACGGCGTAATCAGACTTCGGCTCTGTGGGCTTCTCGACAATCGAGAGCGGCTTGCCCTCCGCATCAACCTCGACCACGCCAAAGCGCGAAGGGTCGGGTACGGCATAGCCGAAAATTGTCGCTTTGCCACTCTGCTCGGCTGTCGCTACCGCCTTGTGCAGCATGCCAGAGAAGCCTTGACCATAGAAGATATTATCGCCCAAGACCATGCATACCGAATCCTTGCCGATAAACTCCTCGCCAATGATGAATGCTTGCGCCAATCCGTCAGGCGAAGGCTGCTCGGCATACTCAAACCTCACTCCATACTCCGAGCCATTACCCAATAGTCGGCGGAATGCAGGCAGGTCGTGCGGTGTCGAGATAATCAAAATCTCGCGAATACCCGCCAACATCAGCACCGATATCGGATAGTATATCATCGGTTTGTCATAAACGGGCAACAACTGCTTGCTTATGCCCTTTGTGATGGGGTAGAGGCGTGTGCCACTGCCTCCGGCTAGTACTATTCCCTTCATATCATATCCTCAAATTAAGAATTAAGAATTGAGAATTAAGAATTATTTTTTAGTTTCCCGTTTTTTCTCCTATATCCCCTAATAGCCTCTAATAACCCTCTAATAACCGCTAAAAAATCTCGTCTCTCGTCTAAACTCTCTCGATGTCACTTGCTTTGATACCCGAGATAGATACCGCAATTATGCCATCTATCGCAACCACAAAGCGTTTCGAGCGTTTGCCCTCAATCCTTGCAAGTTGTCCCTCGCAACCTGCGAAGGTGCCACCCGTAATGCGAACACGCTCGCCAACCTCGAAGGTCGCCTCGCTACCCGAAAGTACCTCGGCGTTGTTGTCTATCTCGTTGCAGACCGCCATAAACTGCTGCATCTGTTCGGTCGGTACCTCTACGGGTATATTCCGCCCCTCCGAAGGTCGGGTAATGTAGTGCAGGTAGGGTATCTTGCCCTTTGCCTCCTGCACCTCCTCGCGGGCTCCGAGCACGAAAATAAGGTCGCGAACAACAGGTGTAAGGTTGGTTTTGATGCGGCGACCAACCTTTACGGTGCGCTTGCGCATAGGCACAAAACTCTCGATTTTATGCACTTCGAGAAGCCTTTGTGCCATCAGATTGCGACCGTATGTCGCACGCATTGCAAACCATCTTATATCTGCACCCTCCGACAACATAACGCAAATATAACGAATAAAATTCTTTTTCGCAAAAAAGTACTACTTGAACGAAATAATATCCTCCACGCCAAACTCCTTGTAGTGGGCAGCCAACTCGTCATTGCGGTCGGAGAGGATAAGCAACTTATCGCCCATCTGCAACGCAGCATTTCCCTTCGGCACAAAGTAGTCGCCATCGCGACATACCATCACTACGAGGGTGTTGTCGGGTAGCGAAACCTTATTCAGGGTGTTGCCCTCCGAGAGCATCTGCTCGGTAACGGCAATCTCGGTAAATGCCGAGCGCACCTTATCCTGCAAGGCACTCTCGAACTTACTCTCCTTCTCGGTGTATGCCAAACCAAGCAACTCCGCCATACTGCTTACGGTTGTTCCCTGAACTACGAGTGAGATGATGGTCATGATAAATACCACATTGAAAATCAACTCGGCACCCTCGATTTTTGCCACCCAAGGGTAGGTCGCAAAGATGATAGGCACGGCACCGCGCAATCCAACCCACGATACATATAGTCGAGCTTTTTTCGATAATTTGCGGAATGGGACAAGGCAGGTGAATGTGGCGATAGGACGAGCCACAAGCATAAGGAAGAGTCCAGCCACAACGCCCAAAATTACGGTCTGCAACTGCAACGCCTCTTCGAGTGTAACGAGCAATCCGAGCATCAAGAACATGATAATCTGGAAGAGCCAAGTGATACCATCGAAGAAGGTTGTTACGGTGCGTTTATTTACGAGCTTGTTGTTTCCGACAATCAAGCCTGCGATATAGACTGCCAAATAGCCGTTACCCTTGATAAGTGAGGTGAATGAGAAGGTGAAGAAAACGCACGCCAACAGCAACACCGAGTAGAGCGAGGCGTTATTGATATTTATCTTGTTGATAATCCACACCGAAAGACGACCAAAGAGGTAACCGACCATTGCACCCACAGCCATCTGCACTATGAACATAAGTATAGAGCCACCGATGCCTATCTCCTCGTTGCTACCTTCACCTCCGAGCATCTTTATCAGGAGAATTACGAGAATATATGCCATAGGGTCGTTCGAGCCACTCTCCAACTCCAACAATGGTCGCAGATTTTCGCTCAAACCCTGTCGGCGAGTACGCAAAATGGAGAATACCGAAGCCGAGTCGGTTGAGGATATGGTCGATGCGAGAAGCAACGCCAATGGGAATGTCAGTTCGATGCCTATTACGGGGGCTATCAGGTAGATAAAACCTCCGAGCAGTAGAGCTGTCATCAATACACCTGCCGTGGCGAGTGTAATACCCTCGGGGAGTATGGGTCTAATCTCCGAGAATTTGGTATCCATACCGCCCGAGAACAAGATAATACAGAGCGATATCATACCGATAAATTGTGTCAATTCGGGCGAATTGAATGACAAAATATCGTAGCCGAAGAAGAGCCCGACTGCCAAAAAGAGGAGGAGCGCAGGGGCGTTAAAACGATACGCCACCTTACCTGCCATCACGGCAACAAACAGAAGTATTGCTCCAATTAGTAAGAAATGTTCTGCATTTATCATTGTCTGGTACTTACTTATCTTTTCACGATTTGCAACCTTAGTATAAATTCAATTTGTTATTCATCAGCGAGATACCAATTCGTATTTTGCTGGCTCGGCGATTGTAGTCGAGCATTGTTTCACCATAGCCGTAGTTGTACTGCACAAATAGGCATGGGAGCCAATCTCCGCGTTTTGCCATGCGCCACGATGCCTCGACCTGCACATTGTATTTGGCGAATGTTACGGTCGGATTTACGAGTGCCGTAACCGCCACGCGGTCGTTGAGGGTGTGAAATGTCGCCCACAACTGCATCACTCCGCGGTAACGGAAGTAGTGGCTGATATTGTCGCGGTCGTAGTAGCCGTACCATACACGCCCTCCGAAACGCCAATGGTCGAATGGCTCGTAGAGGCAGGCTACGGTTGCGTAGTTGAACGAGCGCGACTCCTTGCCTTTTAGCCCGTTCGACTCGTGTTCGAGTCCAAAGAGTAGGCGGAGGTTATCTCTTGTCTGCCACGCCACCCAAAATCCGGGGTTGTAACTATTCTCGCGGAAGGGACACGACTCTTGATAGATATCCCAAATACTTCGCTGTGTGTATGTTGCGAAAATATCTACCTTGTCCTTTATGCTCCAAAGTCGCAATGCAAGGCTCAACTGAAACTTGATGTCGGAGGTGTATTGCGATACGGGTTTGTTGGTCGCAAAACCTGTAACCATATAGTTCTGCTTCCACATTCCGATTACGGGGTAACGACTATTTGGAGTTGAGAGTTGAGAGTTGAGAGTTGAGAGTTTTTTCTCTTTTTTATTGAGCGACAACGAGTCCGTCTGCTTCGCTGTTGCAGCAAAGCAAATAAAGATAGATAGTATTGCCAAAATTATTCTCATCTCTCATCTTTCGTCTTTCGTCTAAACGCTACTGTGGAATAAAGATATAAGTTATCGTTCCCAGCTGCTTTGTGGGGGCATTGTTGTTTATGTCGAAACGCGAGTTGCGAGCCGACTCTACCGCCGTCTGTCGCATACACTCATCTCCTCCGCTTGTCACCCACGCCGACACAACTTCGCCACGCTGATTTACCACTACCGATACAATAACCTCGCCACCACCCTCGCAACGATAGGCTGGTTTTACGAGATAACGACTATATCGTACAGGGTTTGCGAACGAGAAACTAACCGTTACACTACCTTTGCGTTTGGTATCTTTACGCTCCTTGTCGCCATTGCCTTTGTCGCGATTTTCGCCTATGGCATTAGCCTCTCGCATCCCTCGCTCGTACGCCTCGCGATTTGCCTTCATCTCACGCTCAGTAGCCTCTGCCGAAGCATTTAAGGCTGAGGTGTTTGTGCCCTTTTCGTCTTCGAGGTTTTCGTTCAGAGCGTTCTCGTTTGAGGAGAGGTTGCGAATGGAGTTCCAATCGATATTTTGGTTGTTACGGCGCACCTCTTCCATCAGTCGGTCGCGCTCCTCTTCGAGCAATTCGACAGTTCCCAAATCGATGTAGATTGTTTCGGGTACTTGGCGTTTCGATGTGCCTATTTTTGCCGAAACAAAGACTATTGCGAATACCAAATAGACGATAATCGTAACGCACAGTCCGATGCGGTTGTCGTATATCCACCCAACGGGGTCCTCATGGCGGTTGTCGAAAGGCAATCGCAATCTCGGACGGCGAGGGCGTGGTGTTTGTGCTATTTTTTCTCTGTTTTTATCGTTATGCTGCTCCATAATGTTGCAAAATCGTACGCAAAAATAATAAATTTCAAAAAAAAATACTATCTTTGTCGTGATTATACTAACACTTTGGCTGAATTTAGAACATTATGTCAATAAAACAGAATACTCTTGGCAGTCCGATTACCTTTTCGGGTAAAGGATTGCATACGGGAAAGCAGGTTACAATGACAGTTAGCCCAGCACCCGAAAATCATGGTATCGTATTTCGCCGTATAGACCTCGAAGGAGCCCCTTCGATTCCAGCATTGTGCGAATATGTCTGCGATACCTCGCGTGGTACAACTATCGGTGTAGACGAGGCTCGTGTGAGTACTATCGAGCATGTGATGTCTGCGCTCTGGACTCTTGGCGTGGATAACGCCTTAATTGATATTAATGCGCCCGAAACGCCAATTCTCGATGGCTCGGCAAAGGCTTACGCCGAGGAGATTTTGCGCGTGGGCTTGGTTGAGCAGTCGGCAGACCGCAAATACTATGAGGTGACCGAGAAACAGGTATATGCTATTCCCGAGAAGGGTGTGATGTTGGCGATATATCCGAACGAGGAGTTCTCGGCTTCGGTGCATATTGACTTTAATTCAAAAGTTATAGGTAATCAATATGCGACTTTCTCGCCAGAGGATAACTATGCCGAGAAGATTGCGCCAAACCGTACATTTGTATTCTTCCATGAGATTGAGGCGTTGGCAAATGCTGGTTTGGTAAAGGGGGGCGATGTGGATAATGCTATCGTGATAGTAGAAAATCCTGTTACAGAGGAGCAGTTGAAACGACTCTCGGTACTATTCGACAAGAAGGATATTCGTGTTACAGGTGGTTACCTGAACAATCTTGAACTTCGTTCTCGCAACGAGATGGCACGCCATAAGTTGCTCGATTTGCTCGGAGACTTTGCTCTGCTTGGTATGCGCATCAAGGGTAGCGTTATGGCAACTCGTCCAGGTCACTACGCAAATACGGAGTTTATGAAGCAGATTCATAACTCCATACGCCGTGAAGGCGTTAAGCCTCGTTTCAGGTACGACCGCAAGAAGGCTCCGCTCTACGATGTGAACGATATTATGAAGATGTTACCGCATCGCTTTCCATTCCTTTTGGTGGATAGAATTTACCATATGGACGACACCTCTATCGCAGGTATTAAGCAGGTGACAATCAACGAACCATTCTTCCAAGGTCACTTCCCAACCGAGCCAGTTATGCCGGGAGTACTTATCGTGGAGGCTATGGCGCAGTGTAGCGGTATATATGTGCTCAGTAAGGTTGAAAATCCTGCGGAGTACTCGACCTACTTCCTTCGCATCGATAATGTTCGCTTCCGCCACAAGATTGTGCCGGGCGACACTATGCAGATTGAGTGTGTTTTGGCAGAGCCACCACGCCGCAACCTTGCCGATGTAGAGTGTAAGGTCTTTGTGGGTGATGCTTTGGCGTGCGAGGCGTCAATAGTAGCACAGATAGTTAAAAATAAAATTGATAATTGATAATTGAAAATTGACAATTAGTGGTGAAAATGGTAAATCATTTTTTTGTATATTATTGAATTATAATTTATTATAGAATAAAATACATTTGATTCTCAATTCTCAATTGTCAATTCTCAATTAATTTTAGAATAAAATTCGTATGATTAGTCCTTTGGCGTATGTTCACCCCGATGCAAAGTTGGGAAACAATGTTACAGTAGAGCCGTTTGCATATATTGCAGGCGATGTAGAGATTGGCGATGATTGCTGGATTGGTCCGGGTGCCGTTATTCACGATGGCGCACGCATCGGCAAGCGCAACAAAATTCACACTGCGGCTTCGATTTCGTGCCTTCCGCAGGATTTGAAGTTTGTGGGCGAGAAGACCACAGCCGTAATTGGCGATGACAACGATATTCGCGAGTGCGTAACCATCAGCCGTGGTACTGCTTCGCGCGGTACTACCGTAGTAGGCAATGGCAACCTCCTGATGGCGTATGTGCATGTAGCACATGATGATGTTGTTGGTAGCCACTGCGTTATTGCAAACCGCGTATCGCTTGCGGGCGAGGTTGAGGTTGGCGACTGGGTTGTTATTGGCGGTCACGCTGCTGTACACCAGTGGTGCAAAATTGGCGACCATGCAATGATTCAGGGCGGCTCGTTGGTGCGCCAAGATGTTCCACCATTTGTTACCATGCGCGAAACGGGAAGTTTTGCAGGTATCAACAAGTTGGGCTTGCAACGCCGTGGCTTTACAGCAGAGCAAATCGAGGCAATTCACAATACCCATCGTATCATCTTCCAAAGTGATTTGAACTTTACAAATGCCTGCAACGAGGCGGAGCAAACTCTGCCACAGTCGCCGGAGCGCGATTATATTATCGAGTTTGTGCGCGCATCGCTCGGTGGTCGCGGTGTGATTAAGAAGTACGGCAGATAATACTCTTTGTAAGATGAAAGTTGCACTCTTTGTACCTTGCTTCGTCAACGCTCTCTACCCGGAGGTTGGCGAAGCCTCGTATAGGCTCCTCTCCTCGCTTGGCTTGGAGGTCGATTATCCGATGGAGCAGACCTGCTGTGGTCAGCCTATGGGTAATGCGGGCTATGAGCGCGATGCCGAGCCATTAGCAGAGCGTATGGAACGGCTCTTTGCGGGCAACGATAATTCTAACCGAAAAATAATACTTATATGAAAAAGTTACTTTTGATGTTTATGTTGCTTTGCGGTGTCTACTCTGCACAGGCAATCAAAATTGTTCATGGTCCATATCTGCAAGCCGTTACCGATACGGAGGTCACTATCATGTGGATAACCGATGCCGAGGCGATGTCGTGGGTGGAGATTGCTCCGAACGATAAAACCCACTTCTACCAAACGGAACGCCCAAAATACTTCAATACCTACCTCGGCAAAAAGTTGTTCGGCAAAATTCACAAGGTACGAATTACGGGCTTGACACCGGGTACAACATACCGCTATGCCGTGCACTCCAAGGAGGTGCTGCACACTAAATATCATCGTGTTCACTATGGTAATGTGGCTGCTACAAATGTCTATCGCAAGGGAACTCACAAATTTACAACCCTTAATCCTGCCAAGGAGTCGGTGGAGTTTGTGGTGCTGAACGATATCCACAGCAGTCAGGAGAAGTTGGAGGCTCTGCTCAATAACTGCGAGAAGGGCAAGACCGATATGGTTTTCTTCAATGGCGATATGGTTACCCTTGTGAATAATGAGCAGAATTTGTTTGATGGATTTGTAGATACTTCGGTTAAGCGTTTCGCCTCGAATATCCCATTCTATATGGTGCGTGGTAACCACGAAACGCGTGGCTACTTTGCTACACGCTACTTGGACTACTTCCCAACCTTGTCGGGTATGCCATACTACACATTGAAGCAGGGCGATGTATTCTTTATCGTGCTTGACGGTGGCGAGGATAAACCCGATAGCAATATCGAGTACTACGAAACTGCCCTCTACGACCAGTATCGTACCGAGGAGGCGGAGTGGCTGAAAAAGGTTGTCGAGAGCGAGGAGTGCAAGAGTGCCAAATATCGCGTGGTGCTTATGCATATGCCTCCGCTCAAAGGGGACAAGATGTGGCATGGTCCACTCCATGCTGCCGAGTGCTTCCTGCCGCTATTGAATAATGCCGATATATCGGTGATGTTGTGTGGTCACACCCACAAATACTCGTTCAACACCACCCCTGCCAAGAGTAATGCCACATTCCCAATTCTGGTGAATGCCCACAACACGGCATTGAAGGCGCATGTTAATGGCGAGGGTATCACTGTCGAGGTGGTTGATATGGACGGAGTGGTTAAACATACCCACAACTTCCAATAGAGGAAGTCGTATAACAGGGTGATATGATTATTTCCCCTAAAACCTAAATGCAAAGGTCATTGCTATATTGTGGTTGATAATATCGAGCCCATAGAGAGGGGTGTAATTCGGGGTTGTGCCCAAATCGGTATAGAATAGTCGATAATCGGAGTATCGGGTATTGCGATACTGGTATGCCAAATCTATCGAGGTAACCTCGCTCAAACGGAAACCTACACCCGCCGAGGCGTACCACGAACTATCAGCCATAGGCTCGGAGAAGGCTACAAAGTCGAAATTCTTATTCAATACCTTGCTCCTATATCCGCCACCCACGCGCAACGAGAGCCAAGGTGCGGGCTTCGCCTCGATACCTGCGCGAATGGAGTGTGTGCCCTTCAAGTTGTTGCGGAAGGTTTTGTTTGTATATCCCGTGTCGGCAGGGGTGTAGTTCAACTTCAAGGCGCGATAGTCATCGTACTGATAATCTACCGAAATCACGGCATAAGGTCCAAAAGCGTATGATACGCCCGCCAAGAGTCGTGTAGGTGTGGTAAATGCCCAGCGATGCTCCCCTCCATCTTGCAATACAGGTGTAGCCTCGTCTGCATATACATAGCCATTCTCAACAGTCCAGTCATTTGGATTTGAGCCTGCACTCAAAGCCTCCGAAGAGAGTGCAGCCGAGTAGCGATAAGCCACCGAGTAGTAGGTCGGAGTATGCACCGCAAATCCCAAGCGCAACCCCTCGATAGGGCGCACCACAATACCGAACTTCGCACCTACGCCCGAGCCGTCAATCTGCATCGACTGTCCAAACTCGAAATTGCGCAACTGATACGGCATATCATCTCCACTTGGTGCACTGCCCTCGGCGTAGTTGATATACTCGGAGTAGTAGAGGGTCTGCTTGCGCGAGATACTCTGAATATCGAGTGATGCACCAAGATATACGATATTGTTGATGTTGAAGCCCAAGGCAAACGAGAACTCGCCCGCCGAGCCGCGACTTGTAAGGCTTGTATATGGCGACATCTGCGCCGCAGCACCAATCTCATCGGGATACCAGCCATCTGCCCCCATATTGATTAGACCGCCCTTATAGCCCATAACCGCGCCCCAATAGTAGGGATTCATATCGTAATCGTAGTAGCCGTTCGGGTCGGTGATTTTGTTGTCGGCATTTATGCCCAACTTTCCGCCCTGTGCTATATCGGCAAAGGCATCGGCAAGCGAGAAGCCTCCCGCGATACCATCAAACGAAATGTCGTAGTTGTAGTCAGCGGTCTTATTGTAGCCGAAGGCGAAGTTTATCGCCGTAAGTTTACCCGAACTCTCATAGACCTTGAACGAAGCACCTACATTGTTTATCGCAACACGAATACTATTGTTGTCGCCATAGTTGTAGGCGTTGTAGTTCTTGGCATTGGCTATGCCCAATCCAAGCGACACGGAGACCTCGTTGCGCTGATACATTCCGAAACCCGCAGGGTTGTAGCCGAATGATGCCATATCCGCACCCAACGAGGTAAAGGCACCGCCCATACCCATTGAGCGTGCCGTGCCTACCGACTCACGCTGCGAGAGCGAGAGTATGGAGGATGCGGGGATAATATCCCTGTTGAGGAGTATTCCCGATGTATTTTGTGCCTGCACTGCCACTGCCGACAATGCGAATATAGCCACTGCTGAAAACCATCTTTTCATAGTTTTGATTTTTTAGATGTTGTAACCTATCTGCCGCGTGAATTTCCGCCACCGCCTCCGTGTGAGCCGCCGCTGTACGATGAGCCACCACTGCTGCGGTATGATGAGCCACCCGAATAACTACTGCCGCTACGGTAGGAACTGCTACCGCTGTTGCTGCTGCCACGATACGAGGAACTGCCGCTTCCATATCTGTTTGACGAGGTGCTGCCACCACGATATGCAGGTTGTGAGCCTCGACCATTCGAAGGTTGCGAAGGTCGAACATTGCCACCTCGGTCTGCTGGTTGCGATGCTCCCGGATTACGACCAACAACCATGCCCGGACGATTGTGATGGTGACCGGTGTTGCCTACACCGCCTGTTCCGAAGTGCGGAGGACGATGAATTGGTGGGCGGTGATTGTGTGGAGGTCGGTGTGGATAGTAGTGGTGATGGTGGTGTCCCCAGCCATAGAATGGGTAGTCCCAGCCCCAACACCAACTTGCACTCCAACGATATGGCGTGTTCCAATAGTAGAATGGGTCACCCCAACCGTAGTACCAACTATACGAAGGCACAGCAACTGCACCCCACGAGCCGAACATCGAGGTTATATACTTCGGCTCCACCCAGACCATATCGCCCGATACCATAATGTTGTAGAATGCGGGGTCGTATGCCGAAGCGTATTGGAAGGCATCGGAGTATCGCCATGTGTAGTACGATGATGGCATGCGGTATGTAGGCGAAGAGAATCCGTAGAGGCGGCGTGCGTATGCGCTCTCATAACTATCTGCCAAGACGGCATCGTAGCCATTGAACGAACTCTCGTCATTGACGGTTACACCCTGCTTTGCTGCCTCTGCCTTAATCTTTGCCAGCGTAGCCTCGTACTGCGCCTGCTGTGCCTCATATTGAGCCTTGGCGAGTTCCGCCTCCGCCTTCTGACGCTCGGCGATTGCTATCTTGTTGTGTACGGAGTAGAGGTCGTCTGCGTAGGTTGCACTCTGCCATGCCGCAGCGCACCCCGACACCCATAATGCTCCGCAGAGGACCACGCTTATAACAAAAAACTTTCTCATAGCACTATTCTTTTTATATACTAAACGCGATTGAAGAGCTATTTAGTATGCACAAATATAACACATATATTTGTAAAAACAGTCTCAAATAGGGTGCATACACAAAAAAAGTGCAAATTATTGGGGAAAAGAGTTGGAATTAAAAAATAAATTCGTACATTTGCACCGCAAAACGCACTGGAAAGGTGCCGGAGTGGTCGATCGGGCCGCACTCGAAATGCGGTGTACGGGCAACTGTACCGGGGGTTCGAATCCCTCCCTTTCCGCAAAGAGCCTGTCTAACAAGTTTTTTGTTAGACAGGCTCTGTTTTTTTTGCGCCGATTGTTAAAGGGTTTGTAAGGGCTAATAGTGGCTAGTAAGGGCAAGTAAGGTGAGCGACAATAACACGCAAATAAATTCTTTACCAGCCCTTAATGGCCGTTACTTGCCGTTAATAGCCCTTATTGTTAATGGGCATCATTCAAAGCCTACCGTCAACTTTTTTTCAAAAATTCTCAACTCTTAATTATAATTTTTCGTTTTTTTGTTATATTTGCAAAATATAACGAAAGTGTAAATCCTTAAACAAAACCGAATATGTTGAGAATTAAGACAAAAGAGGCCGGTTCGTGGCTGATTGGCGCAGTAGCAGGCGTGTGTGCATTGGTCGTAACATTGACAACCCTCAACCTGAAATCGTTGTGGTGGGTAGTACTCATAGCAACCATAGGAACATTTGTAGGCGTATCGCTCTTTGCGCTTTGGATTATGACAAAATATGTGGCGTACAAGTTGCGACCAATCTATTCAACCGTATTTTCGCGCGATGTTCACACCTCCGAAATGCTCGATGAGTTGAAGGATAAGCGTGTGGAGAATATCTCGCAGGAACTCTCCTCGTGGGCGGAGGATAACGATAAGGAGATTGCACGCCTCAAAGATGTGGAGAAGTTCCGCAAGCAGTATCTCGGAAATGTTGCGCACGAGTTGAAGACCCCTGTATTCAACATTCAGGGTTACATCTCTACGCTTCTCGATGGCGGCATCGATGACGAAATTATCAACCGCAAGTACTTGGAGCGTGCCGAGAAGAGCGTAAATCGTATGATAAACATTATTCGCGACCTCGACACCATCTCTTCGCTCGAAAACGATATGGAGATGATGAAGGCGGAGACCTTCGACATCGTGGCACTCGCAAAGGAGATTGCCGAGCAGTGCGAGATGGAGGCGGCAAAGAAGAATATCACCATCACGGTAAAGTTTGCGCAAAATCTCCCATCGCGCTTCTGGGTGTCGGCAGATAAGTTCTATATCGGTCAGGTACTCGAAAACCTTATCATGAACTCTATTCGCTACGGCAAGGAGGGTGGTCAGACCAAACTCGACTTCCGCGATATGCTCGATAAGATTCTGATTGAGGTGGAGGATAACGGCATCGGCATCGCAAAGGGCGATGCTCCGCGCGTATTCGAGCGTTTCTACCGCACCGACACAGGTCGTTCGCGCGAGCAGGGTGGTACAGGCTTGGGCTTGGCTATCGTTAAGCACATTATCGAAGGTCATGGTGAGCGCGTATCCGTTCGTAGCGAATTGGGTGTAGGCTCGACATTTACATTTACACTTAAAAAGGTTGAGTTGTAATAGATTATGGATTTATTGGCTGTCGTTTGGGACTTTAACCCCACTTTGATAAATATCTTCGGCTTTGAGATTCGTTGGTACTCGCTGACTTGGGTGGCTGCGCTACTCTTTGGAGGTTGGTTATTCTCCTACTTCTGCAAGCGCGAGGGCAAACCCGAAAGCGTGTCGGATACGGCATTTCTCTACATCGCGCTCGGCACGATTATAGGCGCACGACTCGGACACTGCCTATTCTACGAGCCGATGGAGTATCTGCGTGAGCCTTGGAAGATTATCACAGGTATTCGCGATGGTGGTTTGGCAAGTCACGGAGCAACGATAGGCATTATTTTGGGCATCTGGCTCTCGTCACGCAAGAACAAAGTTTCGGTATTGTGGACAGCCGACCGACTCGGCATTATTGCGCCGTTAAGTGGTGCGATGATTCGCTTCGGCAACCTCTTCAACTCGGAGATTATCGGCAACGAAACAACCGTGCCATGGGGCTTTAAGTTTATGCGCCTCTATCCGAATTGGTCTGAGGAGATGGTGCCTGTACGCCATGCAACACAACTCTACGAGGCATTGGGATATCTCCTCTGCTTCGCGATTTTGTTCGCGCTCTACCGCTACACGAAGGTAACCAAGCGCGAGGGCTTTATCTTTGGCGCAGCACTTGTTGGCATCTTCACACCTCGATTCTTTATCGAGTTTATCAAGATTGACCAAGTGGCATTCGAGCAGGGTATGACACTCAACATGGGGCAGTGGCTCTCGATTCCGTTTGTGCTTATCGGCGTAGGATTTATGATTTGGAGTTGGTACTGCAACAACAAAGAGGTGGCTACAACTGCAAAGGCGGCTGCTAACACACCAAAGGTTAAGCAGGTCAAAAATAAGCGTCACTACAAGAAGTAATGAAACAACAGATAGATCATCTTATTGCCAATCTGCTCCTCGATGAGGGAGAGGTGTATCTGCCGGAGGTGGGTACGCTGATTTTGCATCGACAGGCTGCGATGTTGCTCTCCTCGAAGGAGTTGCAACGCCCATACCGCGCGTTGCTACTTACCAAGGAGAGACGAGGCTATTCGCTTACGGACCATATTGCGCGTGTTGCGAATGTTACGACCGAGCGCGCTGCCGACATATATGCCGAGTGGTTGGAGCACTCTTTGCGTGGTGATATTTTGATGATTAACGACCTTTGTACTATCGAAGAGGGCAAGGTAACCACCGATAAAACATTTGAAGATATGGCAAATCCACAGGGACGCGGTACGGTGAAGGTAAATCCGCGCACAAACTACTTTATATACATTGTGGCAGGGTTATGCATGGGCTTCGCGCTGGGTATTGCCGGATATGTGCTTTACAGCAACGGAACACTCGACAACCTCTTGTCGAAAGAGCATATCTCCCCGGCATCGGAGGCTTTCGAGAGCGTTGCCGAACCAGTGACAACTCCTGCAACCGAGGAGAATGTAGTTCCCGTAAGCGAGGAGGTGGCAGTTGAGGAGCCACAACCCGCAACAGAGGTCGCTGCGGAGTTTGTGGCAGAGCCTTCGATTTTGCCGATGCAGAAGGGTAGTAGTTATGCCGTTTGGGGTGTATATAACGAGTTGCAGAATGCCGAGGGAGCAGTGGCTTGGCTTGCGGAGCGATTTCCCGAGATTGAGGCTGCAATATATCAATACGATGCTCGATATATGGTTGCTCTCTGTGAGGTAGCATCGCGCTCGGAGTGCGGTCGCAAGGTCTCGACTTGGAAGGCAGAGCATAAGAGTTTCAAGAGTGTGTGGGTGTATACCAGACCATAGACGAAAGATGCGATTATCCGAAGCCATAACCAAAGCAATAGACCTGTTCTATATAAAACCTGTGCGAACGCTTGTATCGCCGCAGGTTTTTCGCTATTTGGCGTGCGGTACAATTACGGCACTGCTCGATGCGGTGTGGTACTACATAATCTATCACTATATTGTCTGTGAGCAGTTTATCGACCTTGGCGTGGTGGTTATGTCGCCACATATCGCGGCATTGTGCGTGGTCTTTCCGATAACATTTTTTACGGGATTTTGGCTCAATCGCAATGTGGCATTCCGTGTTACCGACATATCCTCGTTGCCGCAACTCGCGAAATATGCCCTGACGGTCGTAGGCTCTATTTTGCTGAACTACGCCTGCATGAAACTCTTTGTCGAGGTGTGCGGCGTGTGGGCTACGCCATCGAAGGTGCTCACTACGGCGGTCTGCGCGGTGTATAGTTTTCTTGCAGGAAAGTACTTTACATTCAGAGGATAGAGTGGCAGAGTCAGTAATTTTTGCAAATTTTGCAAATTTTCAATAAAATTTTGCATTGTTGGGAAAAAGAGTTATCTTTGCACCACTTTTAAGGGTTAAGCACTACGGAGAGTTGGGTGAGTGGCTTAAACCAGCAGTTTGCTAAACTGCCGATATCGTAAGGTATCCACTGGTTCGAATCCAGTACTCTCCGCAAAGAAAGATGGCAGCATTTGCTGGCGTCTTTTTTTGTGGAGATACCATGTGTTATCCACTCCCTAAATTTTCTATGCGAATTTGTCCCCCCTAAGTTAGGGGGACGAGCGCAGCGGAGAGGGGCTGTGAAAATGGCACTAAACCAATAATTCTAACTCTTCTTGCAGTCACAATACCACAATAGTGGATATATCACCGAAAATTACTATCTTTACGACCAAATTTGCTACAAATTGAACTGATATGACTAACCCCGACACCAATAAAATTACTATTAAGGAGGTTGCGACCAAGTGCCAACTGCGCCGCTTTGTGCAGTTCGGAATAGACCTCTACAAGGATAACCCATACTACTGCCCACCGATATTCTTCGATGAGATGGATACCTTCAACCCAAAGAAGAATCCCGCACTCGAAGTGTGTGAGCATATTATCTACCTCGCCTATCGCAACGGTAAAATCGTTGGTCGTATCGTGGGCATCGTAAACCATCGCGCCAACGAGGCGTGGGGGGTCAAGAAGTGCCGCTTCGGCTGGTTTGACTTTATCGATGATTATGAGGTATTTAAGGCGTTGATAGATGCCGTAGCAGAGTGGGGTAGGAGCAAATCTATGGAGTGCCTGAATGGTCCTGTGGGCTTCACCGACTTCGACAGACAAGGACTGCTTATCGAGGGCTTCGACCATAGCGCGCCTATGGCAAGTCTCTACACTCACCCCTATTATGTTGCTCACTACGAGCGTTACGGCTTAACAAAGGAGGCGGATTGGATTGAGTACCAAATCACCCCTCCGGCGGAGGCGCCTGAGCGCATGAGGCGTATTGTGCAACTTGTCGAGCAACGCTACGAACTCCACACCGTGAAGGTCAAAGGTGTGCGAGAACTCAAAAAGAGATATGGCTACTCCTACTTCGATGTGCTTGACGAGGCGTACCAGAAGTTGTACAACTATCAACCTATGACAACGCGTCAGAAGAGGTACTACTGCAAGATGTACTTCCCGTTGCTTAACTTCGACTTTGTAACGATGGTAGCCAACAAGAATGACGAGATTATCGCTGTGGGCTTGGGTATGCCATCGCTCTCGGAGGCACTTCGCAAGTGTCGTGGTCGTCTCTTCCCATTCGGGTGGTACCACCTTATCAAAGCGTTGAAGGCAAAGAAGATGACAGACTTCGACCTACTCCTTATTGCCGTGCGCCCCGACTATCAGGATAGAGGTATTACGGCACTTATTTTCAACGAGATGACACCGCACTTTGTCAAGTATGGCATTCAGCGTGTTGAGACCACCTCCATCTTGGAGACCAACCACAAGAGCCTTGCCAACTTTGCCGAGTTCGACCATATCCAGCACAAGCGCCGCCGTGCCTTTGTCAAGGCGTTGTAATCTATAACAAAGAGGGGTTGTCCAACGCTTTGTTGAGCAACCCCTCTCTTAAAAATTAACCTTCAAATACTCCCTTCGAGATACCCTTTCTCATGCGCCATAGCCATGTTGCCTTTTGGGGTTGGAGTAGAAGCAGGTAGAGCGTTGCAAGCACCACCGTATAGAGTCGTTTTTTTCTCTCATCGCGGAACAACTCCTGCACCATACCCTCGTTCTCGGCACGCAGGCGTTTGCTTACGCCCACGCCATAGGAGAGCCTGTCGAAGTAGTCGCGTGTGAGTTTCCTATCCGGAATGTGGTGATAGACGATGGCGTTTGGAGTGTAATAAACCCTCTCGCCAAGGTTGCGGATACGCGAGAAAAACTCATTCTCCTCGCCTCCGAGCAGCGTTCCTCCCTTGCGACCAAGCGAGGTATCGAAGCCGCCATAGAGGGCGAATATCTCGCGGTTGAATGCCATATTTCCACCTGTTGGTGTAATTTTGCTTGTAATCGTAACAATCTCGTCGCCCAAATCAAACGGATTGGCAATCATCTTCTCGGTATAGTGCGACATCCACTTTGGTCGTGCCGTTTCGTAGCGGGCAACCACTGCACCTGCGGCTGCAAATGCGCCATGGTTGCGGAAGAGGTCGATATATGCCGATATAAACTCTCTGTTTATGGTCTCGTCATCGTCAATAAAGGCTATAAACTCGCCCTTGGACTCTGCGATGCCCTTGTTGCGGGCATACGACAAACCCTGCTGTGTCTCGCTTACTATTCGCAGATTGAGCCCTGCATGCTCCTTGGCAAACTCCGCAAAACGAGGTTCTGTGTCATCGGTTGAGGCATTATTTACAACCACACACTCCCACAATGTACTGTCGGCATCTTGTGCCACCACCGATTCGAGAGTTCGGATAAGTGACAGAGCATTGTTGTATGTAGATATAACTATTGATAATTCCATACCGCAAAGATACTTCTTTTACTCCAAACAATTCGCCTATTCCGAAAAAAAATGTTAAAAATTTGCAATATAAATCACCCGCTACTCTCCAGAAGCGACTTTTCGTTCCGACACAATCGGCGCAATACTGCTACGGCGCATAACGGCAGGAGTGATGTTGTATCGGCACTTGAAGAGTTTTATGAAGTGCGATATATTGGAGAAACCGCACTCTACGCCAATCTCCGAGACCGTTTGACTTGTTGAGGTGAGCATAATCTTCGCACGACTTAGTCGTTGCTCGATAATCCAGCGATGCGGTGGTGTGCCGAATATCCGCTTAAACTCCTTTTTGAATGAGGTGAGGGAGCGGTTTGTCATACCTGCAAGCATCTCGACCGATACATCGTTGAACAGATTTTCGTAGACAACGGCAACAAACTGCCCCGTCATCGTATCGGCTGCGCGCAGCACCTTGCGCCTGAGGCAATCATCGTCACCCGAGAGCAGAAGATATACCAACTCGTTGATTTTGAGGCGTTGCCCCGTGTCGTTGTGTAGCAACCCAGAACTGCGCAGTGACAAATCGACACCCATAAAGAAGTTGCGAAGTGGAATGTCGGCACCTCGTGCCACAAAGTTCTGCATGCTACAACTACGGCAGGAGTGGCGCGACATGAAGGATAGCCCATAGTTCACATTGAGTCCGAAGATTGATTGTTGCAGTGTCTCGGGCGAGACAAAGAAGAGAATCGCCTCGAAACGCCCATTCTCGCCGATGCTGTTCTCCTCGTAGTGGAAACCCGCATCGAGGAGAAAGACCTCGCCCTCGCCAATCGGGGTACAACAATCGTTGTGATAGATATACTTCGTACCCGAAAGGATATAACCTATCACAATACGCGAAGAGGATATTGACTGCACGCCGGCATTCTCTCGCTCTGTAATTTTTACCACATCTGCCACCGAATTGTTGGCATGGTTTTGGAAGATTTGATTCATAACAGTCCAGTAGTTATATTATTAATAATAAGTAATCGTTTGCGACATCTCTCTTTGGCTCGATGTCGGTCGCAAATGTATGTAAAAAGCGACCAACCAAACACTTTTTTAACTGAACTGCCCGAAATTAGGTCCAAAAACGATAATTTGACCTCGAATAACCCCTATTTCCACGAAAAAATATGCCCATTGTAAAATAGTTTTATTATCTTTGTGTTGCGTAAAGTTCTTTTGTATGAAGGAGATAAATGTAGATTCACTTGATGGGTTAAAGGAGGTTGCCGAGGCTGTTGTTTCATCGCTCGAAGGGCGCAACATTGTCGCCTTTTGTGGCTCGATGGGCGCAGGAAAAACCACGCTTATCAGCGCTATTATGGAGCATCTCGGCTCGGAAGATACGGTGACAAGCCCCACCTTTGCCCTCGTCAATCAGTACAGTGCCGCCAATGGTGAAGCGGTCTATCACTTCGACTTCTATCGCATAAATCGCATCGAGGAGGTCTTTGATATGGGGTACGAGGAGTACTTCTATTCGGGCGACCTCTGCCTTATCGAGTGGCCGGAACTTATTGAGGCTCTCCTGCCCGAAGATGCCATGGTGGTACGCATCGAGATTGTGTCGCCAACCTCACGCCGCTTCCTTATCGATTAGTAATACTCCACTCGCGAGATGGATTCGCTTCTTGAACTCGGATATCTTGGGCTCTTTATAGGCTCGTTCCTCGCATCTACGGTTGTGCCGTTCAGTGCCGATGTGCTGCTTGTAGGTATGTTAGTTGCGGGAGGCTCGCCATGGGTGGTTATCGCCATTGCTACGGCAGGAAACTTCCTCGGAGGTCTTACCTCGTATGGCATAGGGCGCATAGGCAAATGGGAGTGGATAGAGAAGTTGGGCGCAAAGCCAGAGACTCTGGCGTGCCACAAGTCCAAGATTGACAGATATGGGGCATGGATAGCCCTCTTGTCGTGGGTACCCTTCGTAGGCGATATCTTCGCCATTGCCCTCGGATTCTATCGAGTAAAGTTTCTCCCCTCGGCAATTTTTATGCTTATAGGCAAGTTCGGTCGCTTTGTTGCGTGGTATCTTCTGTACTCGGTGTTTTAGTTTCGCGAACTCCGAGCGTTATCAAGGCGCAACCATGATAGGGGGTTATAGGGTGCGCAGTTGAAAATCAAAATTGATTAGGCTTTTTTGAGGCAAATAAGAAAATCGCTCCACAACATACTTGTCGTATGCGAGGAGCGATTTTTGAAAGTTGGTGCAAAATTCACCAACCAGAATGAGTGTTACTCTGCTTTGCCGTCAGAACCGAGCACATTCTTAATCTTGTGAATGTACTGCTTCTTCATATTCTCACGAGCAGGACCGAGGTACTTACGAGGGTCGAACTCAGCAGGGTTGTTTGCGAATACCTCACGGATAGCAGCGGTCATTGCAAGACGCGAGTCAGAGTCGATGTTGATCTTGCAAACTGCCGACTTCGCAGCCTGACGGAGTTGCTCCTCAGGAATACCTACGGCAGCCTTCAATGCACCACCATACTTGTTGATAGTCTCAACCTCCTCCTGTGGTACAGACGAAGAGCCGTGGAGTACGATAGGGAAGCCCGGAAGCTCCTTCTCGATAGCAGCGAGGATGTCGAATGCCAATGGCGGCGGTACGAGACGACCTGTCTGTGGATCCAAAGTACACTGCTCAGGAGTGAACTTGAAAGCACCGTGCGAAGTACCAATCGAGATAGCCAACGAGTCGCAACCTGTCTTTGTTACGAAGTCAACAACCTCCTCAGGCTTGGTGTAGTGGCTCTCTGCTGCCGAAACCTCGTCCTCAACACCTGCCAACACGCCGAGCTCACCCTCAACGGTAACGCCGTACTGGTGTGCATACTCAACAACCTTCTTTGTGAGAGCAACATTCTCCTCGTATGGGAGGTGCGAGCCGTCAATCATTACAGACGAGAAGCCCATGTCAACGCACGACTTGCAAGTCTCGAACGAATCACCGTGGTCGAGGTGAAGAACAACCTGTGGCTTCTCCCAGCCGAGTTCCTTTGCATACTCAACAGCACCCTCTGCCATGTAGCGGAGGAGAGTCTGGTTAGCATAGTTACGAGCACCCTTCGATACTTGAAGGATAACAGGCGACTTGGTCTCTGCCGAAGCCATGATGATAGCCTGCAACTGCTCCATGTTGTTGAAGTTGAACGCAGGGATAGCGTAGCCACCCTCTACTGCCTTTGCGAACATCTCCTTGGTGTTCACAAGACCCAATTCCTTGTACGAAATCATAGTGTTATACTTTTTTATTTATGAGTTAAAGTTATCTCTTAAATTTGCGCACCAAAGGTACGACTTTTTTTTGAATTTTTTACCTAAAATATCAAATTATATATAAATGTGGTACCGATAAGCAGTGGAGCCACCCATTTCAGCAGAAACACCAATACTCCAAAGAGTGGTGCGCGGAGTGTTCCATTGTTGGATATCTCCTTGCGGAATGCTGCTCGGTCAAGACACCAGCCCGCAAATACGCAGGTAAGCAGACCTCCGAGCGGCATCAGCACATCGGCTGTAACCATATCGAAGAGGTCGAAAATCTTACTTGACCACAAGCAGAATATCGCTGACACTACGGCAATAGAGGTCGATAGTATAGCACTCTTCTGTCGAGAAAAGTCGTGATGCTCTTGGAAATACTCTGTTATAACCTCATGGAATGTTATCGTAGAGGTCAGTGCCGCCAATGCAATCAACAAGAAGAATAGTGCCGACCAGAACTCCGGCATAGACATATCCTTAAAGACAAATGGCAGTGTCTCGAAGATAAGCGTTGGACCCTGTGTAGGCTCCAAGCCCTCCACGCTGAATACGGCAGGGAATATCACCATACCCGATAATATCGCCACAAGGAAGGTCATCATCGATGCCGACCATGCCGTAGTCGAGAGGTTTGTTCCCTTCTTGAAGTACGATGCGAAGGTTATCAGACAGCCCAAGCCTATCGAGAGCGAGAAGAATGCCTGACCTATCGCGCTCACTATTGTCTTTACATTAAACGCCTTCGAGAAGTCGGGCTTAAAGAAGAACTCGTAACCCTCCTTTGCACCCGGCATCATTGCAGCGCGTATCGCCATAGCAAGCATCATCACAAAGAGTATAGGCATAACCCACTCCGCGGTGCGCTCCAACCCCTTGCGTACACCTCGTGCCACGACAATATGGGTAATAAGGAGGAAGAGCATCGTATAGAATGGTTCCTGCCACGAATTAGTAAAATTCTCGAATATGGAGTGAAACTCTCTGCCCGAATAGAGCGTTCCATCAATCGATGCCACAAAGTAGTAGAGCGACCAGCCCGCCACGATATAGTAGAAGCCTGAAATGAGTATCGAAACGATTATGCTGTTGTAGCCGAGAGGCTTCCACCATTTAGAGAACTGCGCATACGCCTTTACTGGACCTTTACGGGTATATGTACCGATTGCAAACTCCGACAACATAACCGGAATGCCGAGTATCAATACACAAATAAGGTAGAGCAACACGAATGCTCCTCCGCCATTTTCGCCTGCGATATAGGGGAAGCGCCAAATACTGCCCAAACCTATTGCGCTACCTGCGGCAACCAACACCGCACCAATTTTACTCCCAAATGAATCGTTGTTTCCTTCTCTCATAATTAACCTAACATAAATCTCCCAAAGGGAGATTAAATTAAAAATTAAGAATGCAGAATTAAATTTAGAGAGTCAGAAAAATAATTCTCAATTCTTAATTCTCAATTTAATTTTAACCTCTTAAAATTACACTTACTCGCTTCACCTTTCCTCCCAGCGGTGGAGCGATTTTTGTTACCCGACACTCCGTTTCGCAAATCTGCGGAAAGCGCGAGTGCAGGGCATCAATAATGTTCTGTGCTACGCGCTCGATGGTGTGTTGCGTGCGCTGCATCTCCTCGCGCACCACCTCGTACACCGTCAGATAGTTCACCGCCTTCGTTACATCGTCATCCTTGGCAACCGTTCCCAGTTCGGTTGTCAGGCGTAGCGACACCTCAAAGTGGCTACCTGTCTGCTGCTCCAACTCGTAGCAACCGTGGAAGGCATGGAAGTCCATGCCCTCCAACTCGATTGTATATAATCTCTTGTCGCTCACTACTCAACAATTACAAGATAGTAGTTCTTCTTGCCGCGTTGCACCAAAAGATACTTCTCGGCAATCAAATCCTCAGCGGTAACCACGCGCTGAATATCCGACACCTTCTCTTTGTTGAGCGATACGCCACCGCCCTGAATCATCTTGCGGCACTCGCCCTTCGATGGGAAGATTGACGACTTCTCGGCGCAGAGGTCGATAAAGGAGCAACCCAACTCCTCCTTCGATACCTTAAACTGCGGTACGCCATCGAATACCTGCAACAAAGTCTGCTCATCGAGTCGGTGCAACGCCTCCGAGGTCGACTGTCCGAAGAGAATCTGCGAAGCCTCGACAGCCTTCTCGTACTCCTCGCGCGAGTGAATCATCGTGGTAACCTCCTCGGCAAGTCGCTTCTGCAAAAGACGCAAATGTGGTGCCTCGTCGTGCTCGGCAACCAAGGCCTCGATAGTTTCGCGGTCGAGAAGTGTAAAAATTTTGATATAACGCTTTGCATCGTCATCGCTCACATTCAACCAGAACTGGTAGAACTTGTAAGGCGAGGTGTAGCGTGCATCGAGCCAAACATTACCACTCTCGGTCTTGCCGAACTTTGTGCCGTCAGCCTTTGTGATAAGTGGGCATGTGATAGCAAATGCCTCAGCCTCCGAGCCGAGTTTACGGCGGATAAGTTCGGTACCTGTGGTGATATTGCCCCATTGGTCTGCACCTCCGAGTTGGAGTTTGCAGTTCATGGTCTGGTAAAGGTGCAGGAAGTCGTATCCCTGCAAGAGCTGATATGTAAATTCGGTAAACGACATACCATCGCCTTCGCCATTAAAACGCTTCTTGACCGAATCCTTCGCCATCATGTAGTTTACGGTGATGCACTTGCCAATATCGCGTGCAAAGTCGAGGAACGAGAACTCCTTCATCCAGTCGTAGTTGTTAACCATCACGGCAGCATTTTCGGCATCGGAATCGAAGTCGATAAGTCGAGCCAACTGCGCCTTGATGGCCTCCTGATTGTGGCGCAAAGCCTCCTCGTTCAGCAGGTTACGCTCCTGCGACTTGCCCGAAGGGTCGCCAATCATACCCGTAGCACCTCCGACCAAAGCGATTGGACGGTGTCCGCACATCTGCAAGTGCTTTAATATCATAACGCCTACCAAGTGACCGATATGCAACGAGTCTGCCGTAGGGTCAATACCGAGGTAAGCGGTTGTCATCTCCTTTGCGAGTTGCTCCTCTGCACCGGGCATAATCGTGTGAATCATACCGCGCCATTGCAACTCCTCAACAAAATTCTTTCTTCCCATTTTCTATTACTTTTTTGCCGTTAGCCATTGCTATTTGGTCTTCACTGCTCCGCCTCGGCATAGTCTGCAAGTAGCCTTTGCGCTCGGCTTAATCGCAGCGGTAGCCATTAGCCTTTTTTTATTATTATTTGTCTATTCTACATCAATATCAAATGCCTTCTGCATATAATCAAACTCCGGCATAACCTTGCGGATATGTGCCACTCTGTCTTCGAGTTTTACGGGTTTTAACTTGAAGTCCATCTCCTTGACCTCGATATGCATGTCGAGCGCGCCATTTACCTCTGCCATCTCGGAGATATGTTTCAATATCCAAAACCTGTCGCCGATAAGTTCATCGCGCAGAGCCTCCGATGGCACCGCCAACTTTACCACATTGCCCTCGAAATCGATCTGCTCGAATGCCGAAATAAAGCGAGGTCGGTCGGCACACATGCGCTTTACTATCGTCTCCTTTGCCCGCAATAGTTTCTCCTCACTTGCAGGGTCTATCGCCATTTTGACACTCTTGCCATCGCTCTCTACCGGATTTGCCACCTGATCGAGAAGCGTAGATAAAGAGCCTCCGAGCAATACCGAGGTCTTTTGCCTGTTTTCTGCGCTCGGCTGTGGCTGCGGCTGAACTTGCGGTTGCACTTGCGGCTGCGGCTGCGGAGCAGTCGGTTGTTGCGCTGTCGGTTGCTGTACCGTTGTTTCAACGGTTGGCACCTGCTCCGTTATTGGTTGAGGAGTTGGCGCAGGTGCTACCGTAGGGTGTTTTATCTCTTGTGTTTCAGTAGGTTGCACAGTTGGTGCTACCTGCTGTCTGGGTATATCCAAATTGGGCAAATCGTACTTTGCCTCAATCGGAGCCGTCAGTTCATTCTTTTTTTTTTCGCCGAGTGTCGAAATTTTCATCAAAGTCAATTCGACCAAAAGGCGTTGCGATGACGATGTACGCAACTTCGAGTCCGCCTCCGTGAGGAGCGAAATCGCCCCGAAGAGGAATGCCGGCTCACAAACGGCCGCCTGCTGGCGATACTTTTCGAGCAATGAACCCGTATACTCAATCAACGAGATGGCAGGTCCCTTTGCCACCAAGAGGTCGCGGAAGTGCTGATTTAAGCCACTCATAAATATCTGTCCCGAAAATCCCTTCGACAACACCGCATCGTACTCCAACAGCGCATTGACATAGTCGCCACGCAGAAGTAATTCAGTAAAGCGGAAGTATGTTTCGTAGTCGAGGACATTCAAG
>JAZRJD010000015.1:0-31160 GCA_045645625.1 Alistipes sp. | reverse complement strand
CGGAGGGTTTGTTATTTTTGATGGGGGAGATAGGGGCAATGGGGGTTGTAGGGTAAAAGTAAAATAGAGATAATAGCAAAAACTATTACCCCTAATATCCCCAGCACCCTATAAAGGGCGTAAGCCCGCCCCTAAAAAACCAATGGGCAAAAGCAAAATCACTACGCGCCAGACCCGATAGTTCCGTAAAAATAAAGGCATTAGCACATTTTCTTGTCGGGGAATTTGGCAGATACAAAAAAAAGCATTACTTTTGCCCTGCTTTTAGCACGAAATTGCTGTTGTAGCTCAGTGGTAGAGCACTTCCTTGGTAAGGAAGAGGTCACGAGTTCAAGCCTCGTCAACAGCTCAAAATGAGGAACTTACGAGTTTCTCATTTTTTATTTCTATTCTTCTCAAAATCAGGCTTATTGTAAAAATAAGTTGTAAATACCTCTTGCACTGAATAATAAGCACTTTATGTGCATACTCTTTGACTCTTTGATTTCCGGAGCGCCACAGGGCAAGGCGAAACGGAATACTGCGTAGCAGTGTGGAGTGGACTAAGTCTCGTCAACCGCCAACAACTTCTACCAATAAAAAATTCCCTCCCTTATTACAGGGGAGAGAATTTATCAGTGGGTAATACGCCCAATTGGAGGACTATACAAGTCCTGAAAATCCCATAAATGCCATAGCCAATATCGAGGCAGTAATCAAGGCGATAGGTACACCCTGAAATGCCTTTGGAGCCTCCTCGAACTCGATACGCTCACGCAAGCCCGCAAAGATAACCAACGCCAACGCAAAGCCGAGTGCTGTCGAAACATTATATACCAAGCCCTGCAATAACGAAAACTCCTTCTGAATCATCAAAATTGCCACACCCAACACTGCGCAGTTGGTGGTGATAAGCGGCAGGAAGATTCCGAGTGCCTGATAGAGCGATGGCGACACCTTCTTCAAGACAATCTCCACCATCTGCACCAACGCAGCAATAACCAGAATAAAGACAATCGTCTGCATATACTCAATGCCGAGTGGCACGAGGATATATGTTTGAAGCAGCCAAGTAACCACAGCCGACAGAGCCATAACGAAGGTTACGGCAGCACCCATACCCATCGAGGTCTCAACCTTTGACGATACACCGAGGAACGGGCAGATGCCGAGGAACTGCGCAAGTACGACATTATTTACGAATATCGAACCGATGATAATTGCAAAATATGTTGTCTCCATAGCTCTACTTCTTTAAGAATTTGTTGAACAATACCATCAAGAATCCCAGCACAAGGAACGCTCCGGGAGCCAAGACAAATACCAAAGGCATATAGTCGCCACAGCCGAGGTCGTAGCCGAAGATTGCGCCGCTACCCAACACCTCGCGCACAGCACCAATTACGGTAAGCGACAAGGTAAAGCCCAAGCCGATACCTACTCCATCGAGAGCCGAGTCCAAAGCGCCATTCTTCGATGCGAAAGCCTCCGCACGACCGAGAATGATGCAGTTTACCACAATCAGCGGAATAAACACACCGAGTGATGCGTACAATGCAGGAACAAACGCCTCCATCAACATCTGAATTACGGTCACGAAAGATGCGATAACCACGATAAACGCAGGGATACGCACCTTGTCGGGGATAAGGTTTTTAATGAGCGAAATCACGATATTCGACATAATCAATACCGCCATTGTAGCCACACCCATACCAAAGCCATTCTCTGCCGAGGTGGTTGTTCCGAGTGTAGGACACATACCGAGCACCAACACAAAGGTAGGGTTCTCCTTAATCACGCCACGCCAAGTAAGGAGCAGCTTATCCTTCAAGAACATTGTTACTTTATTTGCCATAATTACTCCTCCTTCTTTGTTTGTGTTGCACCTGTGGTTGCCTGAACATCGCTCTGCCAGCCCGCAACAACCTTAAATACGGCGTACGCACGAGCAACAGCCTCAGCGTATGCACGAGAAGAGATTGTCGCAGCGGTCAAAGCATCAACATCACCACCATCTTTCTTTACGGTAAGATTGATTTTCGATGCCTCCTTGCCCCGAACACTTGTCAAGAGAGGGTTGCCATCTTCGGTAATCTTTGCGCCGAGCCCGGGTGTTTCGTTCTGCTCCAAGACATTGACATTCAAAATCTTGCCAGCAGTATCGAAGCCGACCATCATCTTAATCATACCGCTAAAACCATTTTTTGTGGCGGTCTCAATGGCGTAGCCTACAACCTCGCCACCCTTTGTCGCCTTGTGTGCGATAATAAGCAACTCGTCTGCCGTATGCTCGCTCTTCTCGGTAGCGTCAAACTCTGGCAGTACCTGCGCCAACGCCGCCTTGACAGCCGCCTCTTTCGCTGCACGGATAGGTCCCTCGGTAATCATATTTACCAAGCCCACGCAAGCCGATGATATAAGGGTGATGCAGAAAAGCACCAAGACCATATTTTTCAATGAACTCTTCATATCGCTACCCTCCTACTTTTTAGAGCCGAAACGGCGTGGTTTGATATACTTATTAATAAGAGGTACAACGCTATTCATAATAAGGATAGCGAACGACATACCCTCAGGATATACACCCCACAGACGGATAAGCATTGTCAAAGCACCAATGCCGACACCATAGATAATCATACCACACGGAGTCATCGGCGAGGTTACATAGTCGGTAGCCATAAATACCGCACCCAGCACCGCACCACCTGCGATAAGGTGGAACAACGCGAAGTTCGACACAAGGTGTGGAGTGTCAAATGACACTGCGCCATAGATAGCAGCGAATACCGCCATAGTGCCGAGAATTGCCACCGGAATATGCCAAGTGATAACTCGGCGCACAAGCAGATATGCTCCACCGAGCAACAACGCCAAAGTTGCAACCTCACCAAACGGGCCTGCCATATTGCCAGCGAACATTCCGAGAGCATCATACTCTGCGAAGTTCAACAAGCCCGCCTTTGCTGCTGCCAGTGGCGTAGCACCCGAATAGGCATCGGCAAAGCCCTCGGTCGAAGGTATTGCAAACGAAGTCATCTGCACGGGGTATGCAATCAAGAGGAATACACGCGCCACGATAGCGGGGTTGAACGGATTTTTGCCAAGACCGCCGAAAGGCATCTTCGCAACACCGATAGCGATGAGTGCGCCCACCGCAACAATCCACAACGGAATGTTCGCAGGCATATTCATCGCCAACAACAAGCCCGTAACCACTGCCGAGAGGTTTGTTACGGTCTGCTTGCCGCGCACCAAGAATTTTTGAATTAACGCTTCAAAAAGCACACAGCAGCCAATCGAAACCGCTGTGATTGCCAACACGCCCCAGCCATAGACATAGACCGACACCGCCAACGCAGGCAACAAGGCAATAATCACATCGCCCATAAGCCTTGTTGTCGAGAGTTCTCCGTGAATATGCGGAGCCGAGGCTACAATAGTTCTGTTTGCCATATCTCTTTCTGTTTTTATTTCTTTGCGTTACGAGCGCGGATAATACCCATTACGGTCTGCTTGCCAAGTCGCACATAGTCGAGCAATGCGATATTTGCAGGACATGTAAATTGGCAACAGCCACACTCAATACAACTTACAATATCGTTCTTCTCCATATCGCCCCAAGCCTGCTTCTTCGCCTGCTTCGAGAGGAGATAAGGCTCCAAACCCATAGGGCAGGCCTCAACGCACTTTGCGCACTTGATACAAGCCGAAGGCTCGCCACGCAACGCCTCCTTACCGCTGATAACGGTAATGCCCGAACAACCTTTCATTACGGGCGACTGCAAGTTCGACACGGGGCGACCCATCATAGGACCTCCGTTCAATACACGGTTGTCGCCCTCTGGCAGACCACCACACTTCTCAACGAGTGCCGATATTGGTGTGCCGAAGCGAGTCAGAAGGTTCTTTGTGTCTTTGACGCTCTTGCCCGTAACGGTAACTACGCGCTCCATAAGTGGCTTATTCTTCTGCCCAGCCTCATAGACTGCCACTGCGGTCGAAGCGTTGCAAACCACTGCGCCAACATCAATAGGCAATGCAGGAGGTGCAGGGACCTCGCGACCTGTAACGGCTGCGATAAGTTGCTTCTCGCCACCCTGCGGATACATAGTTTTCAACGCCTTAACCTCGATGCCGTTATAGCCCTTTGCCAACTCTTTGAGATGTTTGATTGCGTCAGGTTTGTTGTTCTCAACGCCGATAACAGCCTTCTCGACCGATACCGCCTTCATCAAAATCGAAGTACCCACGAGCAACTCCTCGCCACGCTCCAACATTGTGCGATAGTCCGAAGTGAGGTATGGCTCACACTCTACGCCGTTGATAATCAAAATCTCCGCTTTCTTGCCCTCGGGGATTGAGAGTTTCACATGGGTTGGGAATGTTGCACCGCCCATACCTACGATACCGGCCTCCTTGATGCGGGCAATAATCTCGTCTGCGGAGAGGTTGCACTCCTTAACGAGGTCGGTCGAGAGGTCGATGCCCTCTGCCCACTCGTCACCCTCGCGCTTGATGGTTACCATCATTTGGCGCAAGCCCTGACCATTCGGTTGCAAATCGACAGCCGTAACGGTACCTGAAATCGGAGCGTGGATATTTGCCGACATAAAGCCCGTAGCCTCGCCGATCTTATCGCCCACCTTTACCGTGTCGCCCTTCTTGACAAGAGCCGTAGCAGGTACTCCGATGTGTTGCGCAAGCGGAATAGTAACGACATCGGGCAACTCCATCACCTCGATTGCCTTCGACTTGCTCCACTTCTTGTTATCTGACGGATGTACTCCGCCAATTGGAAAAGTTTTCATTATACTTTTGTAATTTTAGTTCACTTTGGTTTCAGGTTTCTCTTTCGGAGGTAGTGGTGCAAGACCTACCATCTTAATCGTCCCCGTAGGACACTCCGCCACGCACTTGCGGCACAAGCGACACTTCGTAGAGTCGATAAATGCCAAGTTGTTCTCGATGGTGATAGCACCGAACTCGCAAACCTTCAAGCACTTGCTGCAACCGATACAACCTGCCTTACAAGCCTTCATCGTCACAGGTCCTTTGTCCTTCGATACGCACGATACATAGATAGCGCGATTCTTTGGCCACTTCTTGCGCAACTCGATAACGCCCTTCGGACACGCCGCCACGCAGGCACCGCATGCGGTACACTTGTCGGTATCTACCTCTGCCAAGCCCGTTTCGGGGTTGATATGAATGGCATCGAAGGCACACGCCGCAACACAGTCACCATAGCCAAGACAGCCGTAGGCGCAGTCGGTTTCGCCCTTATAGAGCGAATGAGCGATGGCGCACGACTTGGTACCTACATAGGTCGAAGTGCGAGGACGCTTCTCGCAAGTACCACCACAACGCACCGTAGCAACTTGTGGCTCTTTGACAGGTGCGACCTTGCCGAGATAGTCGGCAATAGCCTTCATGCAGTCGGCTCCACCCACCGAGCAGTAGAGCGATGAAATATCCTCCTGCTCGACCAATGCCGTAGCCAAGCCACGACAACCCGGAAAACCGCAACCGCCGCAGTTTGCACCCGGCAGCATCTTCTCGACATCATCGATGCGAGGGTCCTCCTCAACCTTAAACTTCTGCGACACAAAGTATAGTATCACCGCCGATACCACACCGATAACGCAGAGAGTTAGAATTGTGTAAAGCAAAATTAGATTCATAGATTACTATATTTTGTTGATTGTAAAAACGATTTTTTTGGAAATCTTATTTCTGAATAGTGCAAGTACGCCAAAATATAACGCCTGAACGCCAAGTCCTACGATAGCCGACACGCCATCGGAGAAGCCAAGCATCTGCATTGCCACTATCGCCACCAAAAGCACCACCAATGGCACTACATAGCACAACACCACCGCCATTATGCCGGCACTCTGTCGAGCCAAAACATTGACCACCTCGCCAACCGAGTAGCGTTCGGCATCGTCAGTACAGACCACCACCTCTCGAGTAGTACCCTGCCCCATGGCACACGCCTTGCGCGAAGCACATGAGCCACACGCCTCATTCACCTCGATATCCACGCGTACAACGCCCTCATCGATGGAGCGAACTACGCCTTTATGCTCTATTTGTTCTGGTTGTCTCACAACAAGTGATTCTAATCGCCGTACTTGTTGATAAGCGGCATCAATCTTTCGTGTCCGAATGCACACGCCGACAAGCGCAATACCGGAGGAAACTGATAGCGTTTCTTCTCGTTGCGCATAACCATCGAGTGAATCTTCTCGACAACCTCCGAGTCGAAGCCTGCATTGATAATCTCCTCGCGGTGCTGTCCCTGCTCAATCATTCGCATCAACACAGCATCGACAACCTCGTACTTAGGCAACTCATCGCTATCCTTCTGTCCGGGGTAGAGTTCCGAAGATGGTTCCTTCTCCAATATATTCTCCGGGATTATTCCGTTGTGAATTTTGTTGATATATCGCGCCAAGTCGAACATCTCCGTTTTGTAGAGGTCGCCCGTAACGCTAAATGCTCCTGCGGTGTCGCCATAGAGGGTACACATACCGAGTGCATTCTCACTCTTATTCGATGAATTAAGCACGATATAGCCCGTCTTGTTCTGCACCGCCATAAGCATTATGGTACGCAGACGCGCCTGTATATTCTCCTCGGTAGAGTCGAACTCACGACCACCAATCGCAGGTTTCAATGTATTTACAATCGAGGTATAAGCCTCCGAGATAGGCAGAACGCTATACTCCACACCTATACTCTCCGCCAATGTCGTAGCATCGATTACCGAGTGGTCGGTCGAGAACTGCGAAGGCATCAGCAACGCCTTAACATTCTCCTTGCCGAGAGCCTCCACAGCAATACAAGCCACAACTGCCGAGTCGATACCGCCCGACAAGCCGACACACGCCTTCGTGTAGCCGTTCTTGAAGAAGTAGTCGCGCAAGCCCAGCACCGCAGCCTTGTAGATATAGCCCGTGCGTTCGTGACGATACAACTCCTGAGGTATCTCACAAGGTTTGTTGTCTGCCAAGGTGTCGTATACTGCGAAGTCCTCCTCAAACGACTTCATCAGCAACATAACATCGCCCTTATCACCCACGACACACGATGTACCATCATAGACAATCTCGCCCGAGCCGCCCACATGGTTTATCATCACTATCGTCTTCGACTCGACAAAGGCGAGGTGGTGCATCGTCTCGTAGCGATACGACATCAACCCCTTGCCATAGCGGCGGGCATTGATACTGAAAATCATATCGACATCGCGATCGACATCTTTCAGCGCACTGAAATCGTCACCCACAACAATAGCCACCTTCTCGCCGGCAATGCGAACAACCTTCACGCCCTCACCGCTACTCAAAAAGCCCATTTCGCGGCGGGCGGTGATATTTGCCTTGGTAATATATCGCTTGATTTGTCCATTCTCGATAACCACAGCAGCACTCTGCGTACCATTCTGCATAAGTATCGGCGTACCTACGACTGCGGTTATGCCATCACAATAGGAGGCAATCTCATCGAGCGCCTCATCGCAGAGTTCCAAGAATGTAGTTTTGCGAAGCAAGTCAAAGGCAGGCGTTCCGCTCAAAGCCTGCTCGGCAAAGAGTACGACATCGGCACCCTCCTGTTTTGCACGCTCCACCGCGACAATAATCTTTGCGGTGTTACCTGCTATATCTCCAATTGTGTAGTTGAGTTGTGCAAGAGCAATTTTCATCTCTAAAATAGGAATTTTCTTTTATACTGGCGCAAAGATAACTATTTTTTTAATTAGAAATTAAAAGTTGAAAGTTTTTTTAACTCTCAACTCTTAACTTTTAGTTCTTTTTTGTCAGCAGACGGAACGACCACGGCTCCATATCGCCCCAAGTGTGTTCGTAGAGGGTATCCCGTTCGCCTGTCAGAGCGTTCGTATATTCGCCCGCATAGATACCCGTATGGAAGTCGGCAAAGACCTTGTAGGGCGAGAGATTGGCAATATAGACCACCCTACCATCTTGATTCTCACGCACAAAGGTCAATAGGCAGTCGGGAGCGTTGTTGTCTATCTCGACAAACGAGCCCCCAAAATCTGCAGAACAGAGAGCGGTGAAGTTGTGCTTCATCTCGCACAAACGGCGATAACGCTCGGTCGCCTCATTGGCACTCATCTTCGGCATCGCATCCTTATCGAAAAAGGCAAACGAATGGTCGTAGCCATACTCCTGCCCCGTATATATCAACGGCAACGACTTCGGCAATACAAACGAGAGTGCCGTCATCGCCTCCAACGCCTCGCCGAAACGACTCTGCTCGCTACCACTCCAAGAATTTTCATCGTGGTTGGAGGTGAACGACAGATGCATCGAACTCTGCGGATAGTCGTTCAGCAGAGAGTATATCTTGTTGCGTAACGCCCAAACGCGCGACTTGCCCTTCGCAATATCGACCAGCGCATGGTGCAACTCCCAGCCATAGCAGGCATCGAAGGCGTTATCGAAGAACTCGACACCCTCTGCCTCGGCAAGCATAAAAATATCCTTTTTCGCGCTTTTCAATTCTTGGCGTACCTCCTGCCAAAACTCCAACGGCACCAACATCGCCATATCGCAGCGGAAGCCATCAACATTGTGCCGTGTCAGCCAGTATTTCATCGCATCAATTTGCCCGCGCCATACAGCCTTTTCGGCGTAGTTCAGTTTAGCGGTATCGCTCCAATCCCAAGGCACCTTTGCCACGCCCTGTCCATCGCGCTCATACCAACTCACAGGCTTCTCTTTCAGCCACTTTGCATCACGAGCAGTATGGTTTGCCACCCAGTCGAGAATAATCTTCATATCGAGTCGGTGCGCCTCCTCGACAAAGGCATCGAAGTCCGCCATTGTGCCAAATTCGGGATTGACGGCGCAGTAGTCCGAAATGGAGTAATACGAACCCAACGAGCCCTTGCGCTCAACCACCCCTATCGGGTATATCGGCATCAACCAGACAACATCAACTCCTATATTGCGCAAATGTTGTAAATGTCGCATAGCCGCAGCAAAATTACCCTCCTCGGTAAGTTGGCGGATATTCATCTCGTAGACCACTGCATCGTAACTCCAAATCGCGTGTTGCATCTCTCTCCTCTGTATTATCATAAACATTCGTAGGTGCTAAATTCGACCTCAAAATTAGAAAAAAACATCGAAACGAGCAAATTTATCGCTTCGTGCTTTAACCGCTATTGTTTTTTACGATAAAATGTACTATCTTTGCAGAGATATATGGAATGTTCACTTCTGAATGAAGCGATAAAAGCGATGAAATATAACAAAAATAACAATTATAAAACTACAATGAAATTAACAATCAAAAGCATCTCGCTACTACTGCTTGCCACACTTTTCGTTGGCTGTAACGCCTCGAAAAGAGTTGGTTACAAATTCAAGGAGCAAGAGGCGGTAAAGTCCATACTTGCCGATGGAGAGATCCGCATCAAACCACACGACCGACTTACGGTCATTGTTTCGAGTCAGAATCCGGAGTTGGCATCGGCATTCAATGCCCCATCTTCGTTCAACTCGTTGTCGAGCAACCCTCTTGGCACAACAAGTGCCAATGGTTTGCAATCGGTGCAGGTACGCACGGTCGACAGCGAAGGCATGCTCGAATTTCCGATGATTGGCAAGGTATTGTGTACGGGCAAAACCCGTGAAGAACTTGCTGCCGAGATAAGTAGGAAGATTATTGAGGGAAACTACATCAGCGATGCCATCGTAAATATCCAGTTCGCCGACATGAAGTTCTATGTACTCGGCGAGGTAGCGCGTCCCGGTCAGTTCGACATTACGCGCGACAAAATCACCGTTTTGGAGGCGTTAGCTATGGCGGGCGATATGACAATCTATGGTAATCGTTCGAATGTTGCCGTTATTCGCCGCAATGCCGACAAGAGTTATGAGGTATTCGAGTTGAACTTCCTCGAAGGCAGCCAGATGTCGTCACCTGCCTTCTTCTTGCAACAAGGCGATGTGGTATATGTTGAACCTAACAAGTACAAGGCTGCTACGGCAGAGATTAACCAGAACAGAACTTTCTGGCTCTCCATTGTCAGCACACTCATTACCGCGACATCGTTGGTACTCACAATCGTAAATTTTGCTCAAAGAAATTAGAACAATGGAAAACCTATCACCAAATAGCATTCGTCAGACCGAGAACGAGACCATATTTCAGCGTACAGTATCGTTCCGTGAGATTTTAGACAAGTCGTTGAAAAACTGGTATTGGTTTATCATCTCGACATTTGTATTTATCTGCCTTGGAGTTCTCTATCTGCTCTCGGCATCGCCTATATACCACCGCGAGGCGACAGTCCTTATCAAAGATGCCCGCCGTGGTAGTGCGGCAAGTGAGTTATCGGCATTTGCCGACATTGCAGGTATCTCGACACGCCGTAGTGTAGATAACGAGTTGTATGTATTGCAGGCTCGCCGCCTTATGTTGGAGGTAGTGGAGCGACTCAACCTGACAACCGCATACGCCATAAAGTCGGGACTTCGCACAAATCAACTCTACAAAAATTCGCCTATCGAGGTGTCGTATGTAAATGAACTTGGAGGCAAGGCATGCAAGTTCTCGGCACTGCTCAACGAAGATGGCGTAACCATCTCGGAGTTCGCATGTGCCCGTAAGTCGAAGGAGGAGACAAAGTCCGACAAGAAATTTACCACAACGGCAAAGTTCGGAGAGGTTATCGATTTGCCGATAGGTCAGATTACCATCAACCCTACGCTCTACTTCGACCCTGAGTATGTAGGCAAGACCATCTTTGTATCGAAAGGCACAAAGAATGCGGTTGCAACGGCATATCGCAACAAGGTGCAGATGTCGGTGGCAAGCAAGATGTCCTCGATTATCAATATATCGCTCAACGATGCTGTTCCACAGCGTGCTGACGATATTCTGAACACCCTTTTCGATGTCTATAACGATGATGCCGTTATCGACAAGCAGATTGTGGCGGAGGCGACAGCCAAGTTTATCTCTGAGCGTTTGCAGATTATTGGTGAGGAGTTGCACTCCATCGATGGCGATATCAAGCGTTTCAAGGATAAGAACAATATCGTAGATATCAAGACCGAGGCTACACGCCGCACCGAGGGTGCTATGCGCTACGAGCAGGAGATTGCCGCCACAAGCAACCAGATTGCCATGTCGAAGTTCATCAGCAACTACCTGAGCGACAATGCCAAAGATGTAAACATCATTCCTGCTACAACATTCGAGGGTAGCGCAGCCATTGCAGCGCAGATTGCCGACTACAACGAGTTGGTTATCCGCCGCCTGAAACTCGGTAATGATAGCGACAACAACCCTCTTGTACAGCAACTCAACAACAATATCGCTGCTACCAAGAATGCCATTCTCGCATCGTTGGCTTCGCACATCAAGGCGTTGGAGATAAAACTCACAAACTTGGAGAGCGAGGAGCGCAAGATAAGCAGTATGATTGGTGCTGTGCCAAAGCAGGAGCAGGAGTTTCTCTCGATTGCTCGTCAGCAAAAGATTAAGGAGGAGTTGTACCTCTATCTCCTGACCAAGAGCGAGGAGAATGCTATCTCGTTGGCAATTACCGAGCGTCCTGCACGAGTTGTCGATTACGCTTTCGGAAGCCCACACCCTGTTTCGCCTAACCGTTCTTTGGTTTTGTTGGCGATGATTATATTGGGCATGGGATTGCCGATATTAATCATCTATATCTCGATTCTTTCGAACACGAAAGTTCAGGGCAAACACGATATTATCAAGTACTGCACCGTGCCTTACTTGGGCGATATTCCGTTGTACGAGGGACACCTCAATCGCTCGATTGCTGTACGCGAGAGCGGTCGTGACAAGGTATCAGAGGCGTTCAAAATTTTGCGTACTAACATGGGCTTCATGTCTGGTGGTGCAAAGCAGCAGGTTATCCTCACCACCTCATCAAATGCCCACGCAGGCAAGACCTTCGTATCCATGAACCTCGGTATGACACTCGCATTCTCGGGCAATAAGGTATTGATGATAGACCTCGACCTTCGCCGCCGTACCCTCTCGAAGCACATGGGACAGCGTAGCAACCCGAACGGAGTAACCAAGTATCTGAGTTCGAACAACACCGATATCGAGAGCATAATCTTCAAGAGTGGCTTGCACGAGAACTTCGACTTTATCTATGCTGGTTTGCAGCCGCCAAACCCTGCCGAGTTGTTGATGTCGAAGCGTCTTGACGATCTTATTGCAGAGTGTCGCAAGCACTACGACTACATTATCATTGATAGCGTTCCGGCTCTTATCATTGCCGATGCGATGATTACAAGCCGTGTAGCAGATTTGAGCATCTATGTTGTTCGTGAGGGCTTGTTGGAGCGTCAGCAGTTGCCTGATATCAACGCATTGCACGAGGAGCAGAAGTTGCGCAACATGTGTATTGTGCTCAACGGTGCAAGCGAAACCCGTCAGTCGTATGGATATAGCTACCGTTATCAGTACACCTACGGTTCGGATAGAAACAACCACGGTTGGCGCAAGATTTTCAAGATGTTAGGATTGCTGAAATAAGACTATCTACACACAAAAAAGCCCATACCAAGATGTCTTATACAGGATTATATATCGCCATTGATTTTGATGGCACTTGCGTAACCCACGAGTATCCTTACATCGGACAAGATGTGGGTGCAGTTCCCGTTCTGCAAGAGTTAGTAGAGCAAGGTCACAACCTTATTCTCTATACTATGCGTAGTGGCAAGCTCGAAAAAGAGGCAGTGGAATGGTTCAAGGAACATAATATCCCTCTCTATGCAGTAAATACTAACCCTACACAGAAAAAGTGGACCAAATCTCCAAAAGTTCACGCCGATGTATACATTGACGATGGTGCACTCGGAGTACCACTTGTCCGTTCGATGACCACCTCGCGCCCCTATGTCGACTGGGTAAAGGTGCGTGAATGGCTGGTACAAGAGGGATTCTTATAGAATGCAGAATGCAGAATTGAATAATAAAATAATTTTGAATTCTGAATTTACAAACAAATGGGTGACATTTTATTTGTCACTCATTTGTTTTATCTGCCAAAATGGCAGATAAAAATCTGTGGCACAAGGTTTGAGTAACCATCTAATCAAACGAAAATAACTACATAATATATAATATAGGTATGAAAAACGGAAAAATTGGGGTAACGACCGAAAATATCTTCCCCGTAATTAAAAAGTTCTTGTACTCCGACCACGAGATTTTCTTGCGTGAGTTGGTATCGAATGCTGTGGACGCAACGCAGAAGTTGCGCACACTCGCATCGACAGGCGTATTTGCCGGCGAGACAGGCGAGTTGAGAGTCAATATCGCAGTCGATAGCGAAAAGCGCACCCTCACCGTAACCGACAACGGAATTGGTATGTCGGCAGAGGAGGTAGACCGCTACATAAACCAAATAGCATTCTCGGGTGCCGAAGAGTTCCTCGCCAAGTATCAGAATCAGGCAATTATCGGACACTTCGGCTTGGGCTTCTACTCGGCATTTATGGTGTCGGATAAGGTCGAGATTTTCACACAGTCGTACGATGCCGAAAAACCTTCGGTACATTGGTCGTGCGATGGCTCGCCCGAGTACTCGATGGAGGAGTTAGCCGAGAAGCGTGAGCGTGGCACATCTATCGTTCTCCACCTCTCGGAGGAGTGTGCCGAGTATGCCGAGCAGAGCAAAATCGGCGAGTTGCTCAACAAATACTGCCGCTTCCTGCCTGTGCCTATTGTCTTTGGCAAAGTCAAGGAGTGGAAAGATGGCAAGTATGTTGATACCGATAAGGATAACCAGATTAACGACACCGAGCCGTTGTGGACTCGCAAGCCTGCCGATATTACGGAGGAGCAGTACAAGGAGTTCTATCAGGCGTTGTACCCTATGAGCGAAGAGCCGTTGTTCTCTATCCATTTGAACATCGACTATCCATTCCATTTGACTGGAATTTTGTACTTCCCACGCATTCACAACAACTTCGAGATTCAGAAAAATAAAATTCAGTTATACTGCAACCAAGTATTCGTAACTGACGAGGTGCAGGGCATCGTACCTGAGTATCTCACGCTTTTGCATGGCGTTATCGACTCGCCAGATATTCCGTTGAATGTTTCGCGCTCCTACTTGCAGAGCGACAGCAATGTGAAGAAGATTTCGGGCTACATCACCCGCAAGGTTGCCGAGCGTTTGAACGAACTCTTTACTTCGATGCGTGCAGAGTACGAGCAGAAGTGGGACGACCTCAAAATCTTTATTCAATATGGCATTCTCACAGATGAGAAGTTTGCCGAGAAGGCTGCGGGTTGCATGCTCTGGAAGAATACCGAGGGCAAATACTTTACAGCCGAAGAGTATTGCACAGCAGTAAAGGATTTGCAGACCGACAAAGATGACAAGTTGATTTTGCTCTACACCGATGATATCGTGGGCAAGCACTCCTTCCTCCAATCGGCAAAGGCAAAGGGTTACGATGTGTTGGAGATGAACGGACAACTCGACAGCCACTACATCAATTGGTACGAGCAGAAGAACGAGAACACCCGCTTTGTGCGTGTGGATAGCGATATCATCGACCACCTCATTCGCAAGAAGGAGAGCGAGAAAATCTCGTTGAGCGAGGCGCAGCAGGAGATTATGCGTCCTGTGTTCGAAAGTCAGTTGCCGACCGATGACGATATTCGCTACAACATCTCGTTCGAGGCTATGTCGGCAGACGATGCGCCTATCGTGATTACGCAGAACGAGTTTATGCGCCGTATGAAGGATATGGCGAAGATGTCGGGCGGACAGATGAGTCAATTCTACGGTCAGAGCCTGACAACTTCACTATCGCAGTGAATGGCAACCACCCTATCGTTATCGATATTTTGTCAGATGTCGAGAAGGCGTATGGCGATAAGTTGAAGAGCATAACCAAGAAGATTGATGCGGCAGTAGCCGAGGAGAGTCGCTTCGAGGAGATGACCAAGGATAAGAAGGAGGAGGATTTCTCGCAAGAGGAGAGAGATATGCGCGAGGAGTTATCCAAGAAGGTTTTGACACTCCGCGATGAGCGTAACCTCCGCCTCAAAGAGATAGGTAAGGAGAATGCGTTGGTGCGCCAGATAATCGACCTCGCACTCCTTTCGAACGGAATGTTGAAGGGCAAAAATCTTTCGGACTTTATCCAGCGTTCGATTTCGCTAATCGGAGCGAAGGAGTAAACAAAAAAGCGGTGCAGATAACCTCTGCACCGTTTTTTTTGCTTTTAGCCATTGACCATTGGTCTTCACTGCTACGCTCGTTCCACTAAAACAGGCGGGCAATAATTCCATTAGAAACTATACTTCGCCAATACATTTATACGGTTGGAGTGAGCCTTTGTGCCGTCCATATTCTTGCGATGACCGTAGAGATACTCGGCAGCCAAGACAAAGCGCGGTGTCAAGTTCCAGAAAACATTTCCGAAGATATACTGTCCCTGCTTGTACATATCATCGCTGTAAACTCCATTCTTCTTGCGCACGGTAACCGCCGAATATCCACCCGAAACAAAGAGATTCGGCAAGATATTTATCTGCGCTGCCGCCTGCCAGCCGAACATAGGCGTTGTCTGCACTCGCGTAGGGTCGTCAGGGCGTGGCGTAAAGTCGAGTCCGGAGCCCATCAAGTCGTTGATATAGCGCGAAACACCTTCGCCATAGACTCCATTCATAAACAATTCCAAATACTTGGTTATATGGATATTACCACTAAACTGTACACCCCAGCCAAAGAGGTCGTCTTCGCCCTGTCGCGCATCGTTGTAGAGGTACATATCGCGGAATACTGCCGATGCACGAATATGGCTGTCGCGATTTTTGCCCCACGAGTATTGGAAATAGACAGGGAAGTCAGGTACGCGCTGCGGAATTGCCGACAAAGTCTCGCCGTATGTTCCCGATACGCTCGGCATTTCGGCTGCTGCACCCACCTTCAAATGGTCTTTGAGGAAGGAGTACTCGTAGCGAATCATCGTTGCAAAGCGGAAGTTGTAGGCGTTAGGACCCTGGAAGTCGATGGTCGTAGGTGCTGCTGTAAGGTCACAGAAGGTCGAAACATCGCGACCAATCGTCAAGCCGAGCATCTGCACATATCCCGAACGAATGCGCGGAGTGTAACTACCGGTAATACCACCTCGGAAGTCCAAATCCATAAAGATATGTACCTGACCGAGTTTCTTGGTATTGGCAATACCGCGAATGAAGATGCGCGAAGTGGTTGCGTCCATGCGTAACTCCTGCTTGTCGGCAGGGGTAGAGAGCATCGGGATATTGTAAGGCACCATATCTATATTATTTACGGTGCGGTCAAACGAGTAGGCGGCACGCAGAGCCACATCTCCACCAATGGCGAAGGAGAAGGTGTTGCGCTTGTCGGCAAAAATTGCCGATGGCAACGCTACCTGCTGCGTTCCCTCGCGAGTGGCGTTTTTGTGGTCCTCGATAGCTGCCTTTACAGCGACATTTTTCATTATGACAGCCTGCTGATTGCAACCTTGCGGTGAGCAGGTGATTGTATCCTTCTCGCTCACCGAGATAATATAGACGGTAGGCTCTGCCCCTCCGTGATGGTATCGCTGTACGCGATGGTGCTGTGCCGTGGCGGTAAGTGCTATCGCCGAGGCTCCGATAATAAGTAAAAACTTTTTCATACCATTTTTTGTTTTAAGTTACGCTCTCAAAGGGTGCAAACCTTGTGCCACTACACCATCTCTTCCTCGCGTTTCACCTCTTTTTCGAGTTCATCGCGCCAATGCAACGAGGCGTGTGAGCCATCGCAATAGGGTTTATTTGCCGACTCACCGCAACGGCACAAAACGGTGCGATTGCGGATTTCATACGACACGCCATCTTCGCGGGTGATACGAATACCTCCGCGTACCCACAGACCTCCGCTGCAATGCAAGGCATCGTCCTCGATAAGTCCGAGGCTCGGCTCGTAGTGTCGTTCAAATGGGAGGTCTGAGCCATTACCCCACACCATCAATCGCCCACTCGGGCAGAGCGAGGCTTGGCGTATAGCCTGTCGGCGCGCCGTATCGTCAAACGAGGTCTCGGTGGCAGCCCACACTCCCCCACCGGCATCGCAAAATCGCGCAAATACGCAGTATTGAGGGTTGTCGGTAAGCGTTAGTTCATCGCCCGAGGTTATCTCGACATCGTCTAACAGAGACTCGGATCGGGCGGTAAGTTTTGGTTTCCACTTGTGCGAGTGGTGAGCACCATCGCAGTAGGGTCTGTTTTTCGATGCGCCGCAACGACATAACAAGGTCGGCTCATTGTCGGTCGAGAAGTGCTTTCCCTCCTCGAATGCCCAACTCTCGCCCATCTCGTTGGGTACAATGTGCTGTGTTGCAAGTGGCGGTTGTCCATACACGAGATAGGGACCTTTGTCCGTAACGATAACCTTGTACTCCGGAGCGGCAGGTGTGCTTCCGGTCTCTATTTTTTGTTTTGCCATAGTAATAAATAGTTATTGTTTCTCGTTAGTTTGCAGGGCAATAATTGTTCCTAAACAGAGCATAAACGAGTTGTAAAGTTTGTAATTGCCAACTTTTTTGTATATTTGCCGATTATAAAGACATTTTGAATATGAGAGGTGCAAAATTTCTATTTATAGCATTGATATCGATGGTGGCTTTTGCCGCCTGTAACAAGGAGGAGAGTGCTTCACTCGCCTTGGAGAGGACCGCTCTCTACTTCTCATCGTGGGACGATGCCGTGCAGTCCATAAGGTACACCTCGTCCAATGCAGTACGAGTAACTATCAGTTCATGCAGCGAGGGTTGGAGCGCAATGGTCGATGAGACCAATCGCACTATCGATATTTGGACCGTAGGTGCCTCCTCGGAGGGGATTACCAACGATGACCTCGCAAGAGAGGGCTCGGTGGTCGTAAATGCACTGAACAGCGAGAATAAGGCGACAAGTTACTTCATAAATGTCTATATCAGCGAGACGATGACACTTGGCGCGAATGGCGAAGCGGCAAACTGCTATATCATCACCACCCCATCGACAAATTACACCTTCGATGCAATGCATCGTCCCGATGGCACAGCACTCGACACCAAGCGTGTAGCGTTGTTGTGGCAGAACAATATGGGAGTTGTTCGCAATGTAGAGTTGTCGGGCAACAATGCAACCCTCTATGTCAATGCTTCGGAAGATGATGCCTCGCAGGCTGTCAACACAAACGCCGTTGTGGCTGCCTACAACAACACGGGCGAGGTTATTTGGAGTTGGCACCTGTGGATTGTAAACGAGAGCCCGCTCACTGCAACCGACTCCTACTCGAATGGCAAGGAGTTTATGAGCGTAAACCTCGGAGCATTTACCAACTCGAATGGTTCGTTTGATACACAGCAGATATACGACTCACAGGGCTTGTTCTATCAGTGGGGACGCAAAGACCCATTCCCTCGTCCATACTTCTACGATAGTGCTGGCGGCGAGGACGAGTCGCGCTTTAACGAGGAGGGCACAATTCTCACCGAGAAGTTCGTGGAGCGCACCGCGGAGAGCGGCAATATGGAGTATACCACAAAGTATCCAATGCGATATATCTACAACGACCAGCACAGCGAGTACAACGGAGATAACGGAGATGGCGTTGGCGACTGGCTCGTAACATCAGACAACAACTTGTGGGGCAAGGAGAAGAATCTCCTTAACGACCCTTGCCCATACGGCTGGCGAGTACCTACGGCAGAGGAGTTGTCGGTATTGGAGTTGTCTGCCGAGGAGGATAACACCGCTCTCGAAATTGCCAAAAGGCAGTATGGCTGGCATCTCTCCGATGGGGTATCATCGTACTTCTACCCCGCTTGTGGTCGCCGCCGTTATAGCGATGGCAAGGTCGAGAATATGAACTACAAAGATGGCGTTTATCCTTCGATACCAGAGCCTTGGGAGGGACACTACTGGACATCTTCGGCTACGACCGATGGCAAGGCGATATCGCTCTACTTCGACCTGACAACCTCGCGTAGTGCACTCATCAATAAATTCGTAAAGAGCCAACCTCGATTTAGGGCAAACGGACTCCAAGTTCGCTGTGTGAAAGAGTAAAAAAAGCAACCTTCGGGTTGCTTTTTTTGAGGGGGGGGGATAGGAAATAGGTGTTGAAAATTAGCGAGTAGTGAGCAGATAGTAGTAAGTAGTTGAAAAATAATAAAATTAAAAACGATTCACCGTTTTTACCTTTAATTGTCAATTCTCAATTTGAAAACTCTCGTCTTTCGTCTCTCGTCTAAATATATGGCACTAACATTGCACCTTCGGCAGGTAAAAAAACTCTGTCGTTATGAAAATCTCTACTGGTAAGGGTGAAATATCCCTGCTTGCATTGTTGGCTATTTGGTCGGTGTCGGCGGTTACATCGCTGCCAGGATTGGCTATATCGCCTATCTTAGAGGATTTGAGCCGCATATTCCCTGCGGCTTCACAACTCGAAATACAGATGCTCACCTCGCTGCCTTCGCTGCTGATTATCCCTTTTGTCTTGCTTTCGGGTTGGCTCTCGGCGCGAGGTGGCGAGTCGCTGAAACTCCTTGCCGTAGGCTTGGCGATATTCTTTGCAAGTGGTGCCATGTGCATCTTTGCGAAGGATATTCGTCTACTGATTGTCGCAAGTTGCGTGATGGGTGCAGGTGCGGGCATTGCAGTACCCTACTCGACAGGGCTTGTCGTGCGCTACTTTACGGGCGACAGCCGTGTGCGGCAACTCGGCATCAGTTCGGCAGTGAATAATCTCTCGTTGGTGCTGGCTACGGCGGTTGTGGGCTGGATTGCAACGAAGGATTGGCACCTCGCCTTTGCGGTCTATCTTCTGCCTGCCGTATCGTTGGTTATGCTGTTGGCACTGCGAGGCGCAAAGTCCGCCCCCGAGCCAAAAGAGAGCGACCAACTACGCCAGCCGAAGATACATTGGGTAAGGCTTACGGGGTTGTCGGTGCTATATTTTGTGATTACTTTCACTACCCTTGTGATAACATTCTACCTCTCGTTCCTGCTCGAAAAGTACCGCTTCCCGCAGGAGTTTTCGAGTGTGATGATTTCACTCTTTTTCCTTGCTATAATGTTGCCCGGATTTGCTCTAAATGCGATTATCCGCCGAGTGCGCTCAATGACGATATTCCTCTCGCTTGTTCTTATTGTAGTGGGGCTGTTGCTGGTGGGTACTGTGCCCGATATTCCGCTGATGACTCTCGGAGTGATTTTAACGGGTGTGGGTTATGGCGTTTTGCAACCTATTATCTACGACAAAACCGCCATCATCGCACCTCCCGATGCCGCAACAAAGGCATTGTCGATTGTTATGACGGTGAACTATGTTGCGGTTGTGGTGTGTCCGTTTGTGGTAGATTTTGTGGCAAAAATCATGGGGCAAAACCGCAGTACATTCCCCTTTGTCGCGAGTGCGATGTTGGTAACCATGGTTGCTCTGCTATCGCTTATTATGCGAAAAAGTTTCGTTCTCGGGCTCGATGACTCCTACTATCGTGACAAAAAATAGAAATTTTTGCTATCTTTGTACTCGTGAAGAGTACTATCCAGATATTTATTGAACTTGGACAACGCCTTGCGGAGTTCGGCTCCGATGATAGGTCTCGCTCCGTTATTGCGCGTGCAGTGGCGGAGAATGAGTGGTTTTCGGTCGAGGATATCCGTTGTGCGGTGGAGGCTATACGGGTGGAGATGCTCGATGGCGACAAAATCGCGCAATGGCTCTCGCATTACCCCGCAGCAGGTGCTTCCGAGCCACGCCGCGTGGCAATTATCATGGCGGGAAATATCCCTCTGGTCGGTTTCTTTGACCTGATGTGCGTTATCGCAAGTGGCAATATCCCTTGTGTGAAGCCTTCGAGCAAGGACCGCGTGTTGGAGGAGTATATCGAGCAGTTGCTTTGCGATATTGAGCCGACCTTGCGTATTGAGCAATATCGCGAAGGCGAGGAGTACGATGCTGTTATCGCCACGGGTGGCGATAGTGCAAATCTCCACTTCCGCAGTGCATTCGAGGGTACGCCATCTCTTTTGCGAGGTAGTCGCCATTCGGTGGCGGTGTTGTCAGGCAGGGAGACCAAAGCCGATTATGCAGCCCTCGCCAACGATATCTTTACCTATTCGGGGCTTGGTTGCCGCAGCGTGTCGTTGCTCTTTGTGCCGAAGGGGCGCAAGGTGTCGTTGCCGACACGAAAAATGTGTCGAGCATACCACAATAACTACCTGCAATGCCGAGCACTGCTTACGATGCGTGGCACCAAGTTCGAAGATTTGGGCGAGGCGGTCGTGGCATCATCGAATGGCGAGTTTCCGCGCTTTTTGAGCCAAATAAATGTTGTCGAGTACTCCGACCTATCGGAGGTGCGCAGGTGGCTCACCGAGAACGACTCATCGATACAGTGCGTGGTAAGCAGTATCGAGGGGTTACATTTGCGTACCGTAGGGATTGGTTGCGCACAACAGCCGACACTCTTTGACTATGCCGATGAGCGCGATACAATGCAATTTCTGACACGATTGTAACATAAAAATTTAACCTTTTAACATATTTTGCATCTTATTATTAGAAAAAACCAATAAAAATGTAAAGATTATGAAGAAGATTATTTCAATGATTGTTGCCGTATTGGCATTTGTGACAGTTTCGGCACAGCCCCCAATGGGCGGACCGGGCTTTGGTGGTCCACAAGGCGGTGGTCCACAAGGCGGTGGTCGTGGTGGCGACCGCAATGCGCGAATGATTGAGATGTTGCAGAAACAACTCAATATGAGCCCGGAGGAGGCAAAGAAGTTTGCTCCGGTTTATCAGGGTTATCAGCGTGAGATTCAAAGTGTGCGCAAGGAGACAAAGATGATTGTTGATTCGTACAAGAACGAGGAAGTCACAGTTAAGGTTGCAAAGAAGATTATGATGGCGCAACTCAATGGTGACAAGCAGATTATTCAGGTTAAGAAGGAGTATATAAAGGTGTTTGTGAGTTACCTCAACCCAGAGCAGTTGTCGAAGATATTTACCATTGGTCAGAGACCTCGCCGACCTCGTAGCGGACACCCCGGACAGGGACCACGCCCACAAGACGCACCACAAAACTAACAAAGAGCAACCTTCGGGTTGCTTTTTTGTTGTAAGTGAATCACTTGTTTATAAAGCGTCTAACCACAAAAACAAAAAGCGACTGAAAAACTCAGTCGCTTCTGCGGTGCGTAGGGGACTCGAACGGCAAAGCCGAAGCGAGGATACCTAATAACGCAGCCGAAGGCGAGCAATAGTATCTAATTATCCTCGCAACCCCTATACTATGTGAGCAGTGCCCTATGGACACCGCAGACAAGCGTAGCGTGGTATTTTTGTTGTTAGATGCTATAAATTTATTTATAAAGCGTCTAACCACAAAAACAAAAAGCGACTGAAAAACTCAGTCGCTTCTGCGGTGCGTAGGGGACTCGAACCCCTGACCCCGTGCGTGACAGGCACGTATTCTAACCAGCTGAACTAACGCACCATTGCTGATTGCGAGTGCAAATATAGAGCAAATTATTTGTTCTGCAAAATTTTTAACAACTTTTTTTGCAAAAATTTTCTACTTTTTGAACATCGAGAACTGCACACTGCCGTAACTCCTTAATTGCCAAAAGTATGGATGTGCCGAAAAATCGTATTTGTCAGAGTGCTCAAATATGAAAATTCCGTCCTCGCGCAGTATCTCGCTCTCCAAGACAAGCGGCACAATCTCCTCCAACCCCTCCAAATCGTATGGTGCATCGGAGAAAACTATATCGAACTGCTTGGGGCAACTGCGCAGATAGAGGAAGGCATTAGCCTTGACGACAAACATATTCTCGGCTCCGAGTTCCTTGGCAGTGCGGCGAATAAAGGCGTGATGCACGGCATTCATCTCCACCGAAGTTACGCTGCGCGCACCTCGCGAGGCAAATTCATAACTCACCGAGCCGGTACCCGCAAAGAGGTCCAACACATCGCACTCCTCGAAGTCCACGAGGTTGTTCAGTACATTAAACAGATTCTCCTTCGCAAAGTCGGTTGTAGGTCGTGCGCGGAGGTTGCGCGGAGGGTTTATCGCCCTACCCTTATATTTACCACTAATTATTCGCATATTACCTGTTTGAAGTATTTGCGCACCAACTTTACTGCACTATCGCTACCCTTGATATATATGGTGGCATCGCTCTCGCCCAACCACTCGGTGATGTGGTAGAGGATATCCTCTGCCGTGGTTGCCTCGTAAGCCTCGGCGCGTTGCAATCCCCCATCGAATAGGCGCATATAGCACACTCGCTCTGTCGCATCAACCGTCAGGCATCGCTCCTCGCCATGACGCATATCCAAGAGTGGCGAGGTGAAAGATGCACGACTACCCCACTTTTCGACAATCTGTGTAAGTGTCTGGCTATCGATGGCGATAACTGCCACAACATCGGCTTGCAGTTCGCTACAAACGCTCTGCTCGTTCGTTCTGCACGGCTTGTCGACAATGCGCAGAAGGTCCGATGCGGTGTCGAGTGTTACCTCTTCGCGTGGCGCAAGTATTACGCGCGGAGTGTCGATAACGAACTCCACACGCTCAACATCTTCCGCCACCGAGATTTTATCCGCAGAAAAAGAGCGTCCACCCAATTTTACTTGAATGGACACCTTTTTGTCGGCAAAATTCGGATTACTCCCAGTTTCCTGCCTCATTGTTTCCTCTCTCCATTGAGCCGAACATAATGCCCGGGTAGCGGTTAAAGTTATTTTTCATATTATCAACGAGGTTTACAACCTGCTGACGATATACTACTGTGTCGAGGAATGCAATATATGGAGTGCGGCACTCTACAACCGGAATAACGACCTTCGACTCTGTGGTGAGCATACCTGCTTCGAGGATATACTCGGTCTGATTGTTGGTGTAAGGTACATAGCGCAACTCCTTTACCTGCTCCGGTGTGAGGTGCTTGAACAGCGAGTCCTTCACCGAGAATGTAAACTTCTCAACATTCTTAAATCGCTTGCCATACTTCTTGCGTGCCTGAGCCATTGCTACCGAGTCGTCCTCGTCAATCTTCTTACGCTCACCCTCCATCTGCTCGGTGAGAACGAAGTTGATAAGGGTGTCGAAGTCGGCGGTAAAACGCTGGTACTTGCTCTTGAATGTACGCTCGGCGGTGCGGATATCCTTGATACGCTCGATAACGGCAGCCTCGCGCTGTTTCTGCTCATTCTCGAACTTGATAGGGGTAGAGATGAGGGTATAAACCCAGTAGGCAAGTCCCAAAACTACAACTGCAAGAACAAGTTGAACACTAATTTGAACAAATTTCTTTTCCATTTTGATATTTTATTGTTAAGTTTGTACAAAATTAAGCAACACAAGATGAATATCTCCGATATTGCGAGCCAAATTTACGCAAAATTATTGTATCAACCAACGAATAATCAAAAAAAAATCGTTGAAGCCTTCTCCGAGTATCTTGTGGAGGGGGATTCTTCGGCAATTTTTGTGCTTAACGGATATGCCGGAACGGGCAAAACCACCCTGCTTGCCGCGATTGTTGCAGCGTTGAAGCAGATCGGTATTCGGAGTATTCTGCTTGCTCCCACGGGGCGTGCGGCGAAGGTGCTTTCGCACTACTCCGGCGAGAAGGCTCTGACCATTCACAAGCATATCTATCGTGAACGAACAAACGCCTCATACGAATCTAAGTTTTCACTTAATATAAACCGCGATAAAGATGTGATTTACATCGTCGATGAGGCTTCGATGTTGTCGGCAAATACCGCCTCTGACGGGGTGCAGTTCGGCAGTGGCTCGTTGCTCGAAGATTTGGTGCAATATGTCCGTTCGGGCAGGAATTGTCGCTTGGTTTTGGTGGGCGACAATGCGCAGTTGCCACCCGTGGGTGCGGACTTCTCGCCAGCACTCGATACGGTCGAAATGAGCGCATTTGGAGATGTGGTATATGGCTCGATGGACGAGGTAGTGCGCCAAGAGCAAAATTCGGGCATCTTGTTCAATGCTACGCTGGTGCGCTGCATGCTCGAAAATCGCATCTACGAGATACCGAAGTTCGATATGGACTACCCCGATGTGCAGGCGGTCAGTGGTTCGGAGTTGTTGGAAGCGTTGCAGGATTGCTACGACCGCTATGGGCGCGATGAGACGATTGTTATTACTCGCTCGAACAAACGCGCCAACCGCTATAACGATGGTATTCGCCGCATAAATCTGATGGCGGAGGAGGAGTTGGAAAGCGGTGATATACTGATGGTTGCAAAGAACAACTACCACTATACCGAGCGCATCGAGAACTGCCCGATAAGTTTTATTGCCAATGGCGATATTGCCCGTCTGCGGAGGCTGCGCCGTGTGGAGGAGTTCTATGGTTTTCGCTTCGCTACGGCTACCCTATCGTTTGGCGACTATGACGATACGGAGATTGAGTGCAAGGTGTTGCTCGACACCCTGCACTCCGAGTCGCCATCGCTTACGCGCGAGGAGAGCGAGCGACTGTTCCGTGAGGTCGAGAAGGATTATCTCGATGTTAAGAGCAAGATAAAACGCTTGCAGGAGATACGCGAGAACGACTATTTCAATGCTTTGCAGATAAAATTTGCCTACGCCGTGACCTGTCATAAGGCGCAGGGCGGGCAGTGGAAAGCGGTCTTTGTGGATAGGTGCTTGTTTGGCGATGAGCCGATGACAAAGGACATGTTGCGCTGGCTCTATACCGCCATGACCCGTGCAACGGAAAGACTCTACTTTGTCAATTTTGATGAGAGATTTTTCGAGGGGTAAAGACTTATTATGGGTTGTTAGCGGAAATTAGGGGCTATTAGCGGTTATTAGTGGAACTGTCGATACTCTATCCTTAATTACCCTTAACAACCCCTAACAACCTTTATAACTGTCGGTAAAATACCCTCCGCAGAGTTTTTCTGCGGAGGGTGAAACCTCTCGTCATCGCGAGAGCCGTTAGGCTCGTGGCGATCTCCCATATTGTTTTTGGAGTTATATAATTTATTTTTGATTGAGCAAAAAAGCAATGAAAAGATTTTTGCCAATCGCCTTTATCCGTATTTCAAATAAAATCGTTATATTTGCACGAATAAAAATAAAATTAGGTAGAATGAAAACTTTAAAACTTTGTATTCTGATTGTCTCTATTTCGGTAGGCTCGGCTTTCGCGCAATCGAGCGTTGTTCCCAAGAATTTTGGCAAAGCAAAAGACTATCGCAACGAGATTATTATACCAAATGTCGGTGGGTATAATATCTACAAGGCTGATTTACATACTCATACATTCCACTCCGATGGCGATGTTTCGCCAGCTTTGCGAGTGGAGGAGGCATGGCACGATGGCTTGGATATTGTCGCCATCACCGACCACATGGAGTATCGCCGTATCGAGCGCGAGTTATATCCGTTGATGAAGGGCTACATTACCCCCGAGTTGCTCGAAGCAGGCAAGGCGGTAAATACAAACCTATGCAATAGCGCCCCCAGTTCTTACGGAGTGCTTGCCGATTTTAATGTTAATTACGAGAAGGCAGCAGAGAGGGGCAATGAGTTGGGAATAATGGTTATCAAAGGTGTTGAGATTACTCGCGGCAAAGATGGCGACTATAACGCTCTGTTTACCACTGATAATAACAAAATATACGATCCAGACATCGAAAAGACCATTCGCAATGCTCGCAAGCAGGGCGCATTTATTTTTCACAACCACCCATTTAAGTTCTCCTCGCAGTATACCAAGAAACAGCCTGCACACTGCGCCAATCTCTACGATGCTGGGCTTATTGACGGAATGGAGTTGGCGAATGGACTTTATATGTGGAGCAATCTGATTAGTTACTGCCTCAACAACGACTATGCACCAATTGCCACTTCGGATATACATAATATCGCGACCACACGATTTCCAAGTGCGGGCAAGGAGTATTATCGTAATATGACTCTTATCTTGTCGAAAAAGCGTGATGCAAAATCTATCAAGTCGGCGCTATTCGCAAAGCGTACTATTGCCTATTGTGGAAATGTACTTATCGGTAATGAATTTTTACTGACAGACCTATTCAATGCGTGTGTTCAGGTCGAGACCATTGGTGTTAATGGAGATAGTAAGCGAGTGCTAATTACCAACAAGAGTTCGTTGCCATTCTCTTTCCGCTGGGAGGCAGGTAAAGAGGGTTTTGTCTCGGGTTTAAGTGCTACCATTATTGAGGTAAATAGAGGTTGTAGTCTTCTTGGATTGGAGGTTACAAATATGAAGTGCAGCAAGACTAAATCACCTGTAATATCTTTCAAATTGAAATAGTGTTCGTATCGTAAAAGAGGATATAAGATGAAAAAGATAGTATTATCAGCATTGACAATTATATTTACACTCTCCTCGGCATCGGCTCAGTTGAGTGCAATTAAAGTTTCGTCCAAAAACGCAAAAGGAGGAAGGGCTAATATAGTAATTCCGCAGGTCAAGGGATATAATGTCTATAAGGCAGACCTTCACACCCACTCCATCTACTCTGACGGAGAGGTAACTCCCGCACAACGAGTAACGGAGGCTTGGGAGAACGGACTCGACATTGTAGCTATTACCGACCATATCGAGTATCGCCCCGGCGAGAACGAGATTTTGCGATATATGGGTGGTTATATTCGCCCTGAGTTCCGCGGTGGCGATAAAGCAGCGAATACCGATATTGTAAATTCAACTCCTGATTCGCGAGGTATAGTTTTAGACCTAAATCTTGGCTGTACGATGGCCGCAAAGCAGGGGAAAAAGACAGGAATGATGGTAATTAAAGGTGCCGAAATTACCCGTGGCAAACATGGGAACTACAATGCTCTGTTTACGAAGGACAACAATGCTATCTACGATACCAATCTCGAAACTGCAATTCAGAATGCTCGCAGCCAAGGTGCGTTGATTGTCTGCAATGCTCCTTGTAAGAAGGAGAGTGGCGATGTAGCGATGTTGCCAAAGAGCGAAGAGTTGCTTGGCAAGGGTTTGATAGATGGTATAGAGGTAGCAAGTTCGCAAATATGGTACCCTGCACTCTATCCATTGTGTGTAGGCGGAGAGTATGCCCCTGTTGCATCATCGAATGTACATAAGTTGATAGGTATCGAGTATCCAAATTCGGGCAAGGAGTATTTCCGCAATATGACTCTTATCCTTGCGGAAAGATGTGATGAAGAGTCAATAAAGGAGGCTATTAAGGCTAAGCGCACAATCGCCTACTTCGGTAATATGTTGGTCGGAAGCGAGGAGTTGATTACGGAACTCTTCAAGGCTTGTGTCGAGGTGAAGTATTTGGGCATCGACTGGAAAGATAAGCGAATTATGGTTACTAATAAGAGTTCATTGCCGTTGGCTATCAGTTGGGGCAAAGGCAAGGAAAAGGCTTTGCTCGGTTTGAGCTCAATTATATTTACGGTACCACGAAAAAATGAGACCGTAAATATCAAGGCGGCGAATATGTTTTATGGCGAAGGCAAGTCGCCTGCAATAGCCTTTGAATTGAAAAAATAGTAGAATGTTAAAATAGAGTATTTAAATTTACAACGAAAATTATTAAATCTTACAAATATGAGAATCAAGTCTATTTTATGTGCATTGCTCGTGCTTTGTGTAGCGCAGCCACTCTGTGCAAAGCCATCAAAGAAGGATAAGTCTGCGCTGAAGGTTATTCGCTTTATGGATTTCAATATCGCGGACGGAATGTGGAAAGATCAGTACAACAACTACGATGACTTTGTCGATTGGATGAAGTCACAGAAGGTTGATATTTTTGCCGTTTGCGAGGCTGCAAGCCACTGGAACGAGAAGAAGAAAAATCTGCCGAAGAACGAGGAGTCGCGCTATCTACCATACCGTTGGGACGAGTTGGCGGCTCGTTGGGGACACAAATACACCGCACTTGGAGCATATCAGGACAACTACCCTGTGGCTATCACCTCGCGTTTCCCGATTGAGGTTATTCAGCGCATCGGTGGAAAACAGGTATCGCACGGAGCACTGCATGTGAAGATTATGGGTGTTAACTATGTTGTTCTGCACCTCTGGCCGCAATCATATCGCAAGGGCGATAAGACCAAGACCAAGGGTAAAGGAGGACACGAATATAGACTCTCGGAGATAAACTATATTATGGACCAGACCATTCGCAACCCGAAGTATGCTAACGAGGAGCATTGGGTAATGTCAGGCGACTTCAATGCTCGCTCGCCAAAGGATATAGCATTCTACGATGAGATACTTAGCAAGCCGAAGAGATACAATAACGACGTTCATAATGCGGTGTTAGAGGTCTATCCTCGCGATGTGATTTTCGATAAAAATCCTCACGCTTTTCAACCTTCAACACGCGGAGGAAAGGCGCGTATAGACTACATCTACTGCACCGAGAAACTCTACTCGACAGTCAAGAGGGCATATCCTGTGACCGATGACTTTGTACATCGCACATCTGACCACCGCCCACTTGTGATGATTATGAAGCAACCTAAGAAGAATGGCAAAAAGCAAAAATAGTAGCGAGGAGAGAACTCAAAAGTCGGGCAAAACCGACTTAATGGAGCAATACGACAATATCAAGGCGCAATATCCCGATGCGATTTTGTTGTTCCGAATGGGCGATTTCTACGAGACCTTCGGAGCAGATGCTATCGAGACCAGTGCGATACTTGGTATTACGCTGACACGCCGTGCCAATGGTGCGGCTGCAACGGTCGAACTTGCAGGTTTTCCGCACCACGCTATTGACTCCTACCTGCCACGACTTGTCCGTGCCGGTAAGCGAGTGGCTATATGCGAACAACTCGAAGACCCGAAGAATGTAAAACGAGGCATTGTTCAACGAGGTGTTATCGAGGTGGTTACGCCGGGTGTAGTGCTCGAAAATAATGTTGTCGAGCAGCGCGAAAACCACTACCTCGCATCGGTCTATTTCGGACAGCACTCTACGGGTGTGGCATTTCTTGACCTCACAACGGGCGAATTTTCGGTTGCCGAGGGCGAGGACCGCTATATCGAAAAGTTGCTCTCCTCGTTTGCACCCAAAGAGATTGTCTATCAGCGTGGCTTGAAGGAGCGATTTGTGGCGGCTTTCGGCTCACGATACTACATCTACTGCCTCGAAGATTGGGTTTTCTCCTACGAGGTCAATTACGGCAAGTTGAAAACGCACTTCTCGGTCCCTTCGCTCAAAGGCTTTGGCGTGGAGGGTATGCGCAGTGCCATTTCGGCTGCGGGTGCGATACTCTACTACCTCGAATTTACACAACACAACAATGTGGCGCATATCTCCTCGTTGTCGCGTCTTGACCGTGAGGAGTATGTGTGGATTGATAAGTTCACTTCGCGTAATCTCGAACTCTTCGCTTCGACAGGTGGCGATGCGAATTTCTCGCTTGCAAAGACGCTCGATAAAACGAGAACTGCCATGGGCGCACGACTCCTGCGCAAGTGGATTGCGATGCCGATTCTCGACCTGAAACGCATCGAGGACAGGCAGAATATGGTCGAGGTGTTTGTGAAAGATGCAGCTACTCGCTCGGCAGTGAACGAACATCTTTCGATGACGGGCGATATAGAGCGAATTGCCTCACGCATAGCGAGTTTGCGAGTGCTACCTCGTGAGATGCTTCAACTGAAAAATTCGTTGGAGGCGATAGAACTATTGAAGGCGGCGTTGGAGTCCTCGGATAGCGATATTCTCCACCTTGCAGCATCGAAGATAAACCCTCTGAGCGAGGTGTCGGGGCGTATTGCGCAGACCATCTATCCCGACCCTGCAACCAATCAGATTCAGAAGGGCGGCATTATTGCCGATGGTGTTTCGGCAGAGCTTGATGACTTGCGCCGAGTGGCTCTGCACGGCAAGGAGGTACTCCAAAAAATTCAGGAACAGGAGAGCGAATTGACGGGTATTCCATCGCTCAAAATTGGCTACAACAATGTCTTTGGCTACTATATCGAGGTGCGCAACACCCACAAGGATAAGGTGCCGGAGCGTTGGATTCGCAAGCAGACCTTGGCGGCTGCCGAGCGATATATTACCGAGGAGTTGAAGGAGTACGAGCAGAAGATTCTCGGTGCGGAGGAGCGAATTTTACAACTCG
>JAZRJD010000014.1:0-8711 GCA_045645625.1 Alistipes sp. | reverse complement strand
GAGAACTGACGCTGCGGAGCGAGGGCAGAGGGTGCTTGCACACTATGCCGAGCCGCGAGGAAGAAAAGACTGCGAAGCAGGATTAACTGAGAACTGACGCTGCGGAGCGAGGGCAGAGGGTGCTTGCACACTATGCCGAGCCGCGAGGAAGAAAAGACTGCGAAGCAGGATTAACGAAAAACTGAAAAGTAAACAGCGCACCCTATAACCCCCATAACCCCTATCTCCCCTATTAATCGTTGCGTCTTGACCACGCTTGGGGTTTGCAACCCTCCAATCTCTTTCCCGAAAAACAACCCAAATAAAAAATGTTTTGGTCTAACATTTGGATATATCAAAAATTCTATTTAATTTTGATAACTGAAATAAAAGTTTTAGGAGGATTTACTATGGCACAACAAGAGAAAACCCGTTATAGTGATGCCGAGTTGGCCGAATTCAAGGAGTTGATATTGAAGAAACTCGAACAGGCACGCCACGACTACGAAGAGTTGCGTTCCAGCATAAGCCGTGTTACAGGCAACGACACCGAGGACACTTCGCCGACCTTCAAGGTGCTCGAAGAGGGTGCAACAACACTCTCGAAGGAGGAGTGTGAGCGTTTGGCTGCCCACCAGTCGAAGTTTATCCGCAACCTCGAACTTGCTCTTGTGCGTATCGAACACAAGACCTACGGCATCTGCAAGACGACTGGCAAACTCATTCCGCGCGAGCGACTTTTGCGTGTTCCTCACGCTACCGAGACCATCGAGGCAAAGGAGTCAAGACGATAATCTTGACATACCTATATAATATAAGTGCGCCACTCTCATTGCGAGGGTGGCGCACTTGTGTCTGATGTGTACAATCTCAACGACCTTCTAATACTCTTTGATGCTTTTTGGTAGTTTGATATTGGTGTAGTCGGTGCTGTTTGTGATGTAGTACGGATATTCGAGCGTTGTGTCGAACTCGAACTTGGCACTCGTAGGTGGTGTGTTGAGCGTGGTTTTCGAGGAGAAAACTCCATTTACCACGATGACATCGCCCTCCGACTAGTAGGTGCGATACTGCTTCTCGCCACTCTTTTCGCCGAGATGAACACGCGTAGTGGGAGAGGAGAGTGTCAGTATGGTCTTGTCGCCGACCACCACCACATCTCCATCTCCGCCCTTGGAGAGTCTGTCTGCCTGACAGCCCGCTGCAAGTAGCGAGGCTAAAATGAAAAGAGTGCGTAGAATCCTCATCTTATCTATGGTTTCTTGGTTAGCGAGTAGTCGGTACCCTCGGTGATATTGCTCTCCGTGAATACATTGCCAAAGCGGTCTTTTGCCTCAACTAAAATTTTGATATCCTCGATATTCTCTCTTCCCTTCGGGTTTGTGAGGGTGTATTTATACATGTGGCGACACTCTGTCCAACTGCCACTGCTCATACTTTTGTCGGAATCGTTATATCGACCCAGCACGCCGAGGAAGAGACCTGCGACATACATATCGTGGCTCGTTGATACACCATTGGCAGAGCGGCGAGGATTGTCATAGGTCCATTCGCCTATGAGTGAGGTGTATGCCGGATTGTGGCAGGCGATATGCTCCATGTTACCCGTCTTTATTTCGTCCTCGTAGACCGTTATAACCCATTCGCTGTCGGCATTGTAGACATTTGCCAACAAAACATCTTCCCCGTAGTTGAAGGCGTAGTAACCCGTTGCCGAGTTAGTAGGCTTGCTCGACTCGCTCTTGTCAATACCCGTTACGGCATTTCCGCGGTATAGTCGCATCTGGTGAGTACCGCCGTCAAAACCTGTGTGATACCCCGTGAAGTACCAATTCGAGAAGGTGCTGCCATTGCCGATAAATACTTGGTATCCGTTTGGTGTTCCATCGCCACACATATTTGAGCACCACCATGCTCCACATAGCGCACCGGCATTATGCTCGTAGATATTGTTGTACCCTGTACCCTCCACTTTATGTTCGTAGTTGCGGTTGTAGTGGGTGTGTCCCGAGATTATGTGTACCTCCTTGTAGGTATTGAGCAGGGCAAGAATCTCCGAGCGGAAGTTGTCGCTATTGTTGAATAGAGGAATATGTACACACAGCACCACCATCTTATCCTTTGGTACGAGTGCCAAATCCTGCTTCAACCACTCGTACTGCTCCGCCAAGAATCCGTTGTTGTAACTTGGCGAGGTGACACTCTTGTATATAATATCGCGCATACCCACAATATGTACATCTCCTCGATTGAAGGAGTAGTTCACCGGTCCGAACATCTTTTCGTGGTTGCGCTGTGCCTTCATCTGGAAATCAAAACTGCACTCCGTGTAGGCGTTGTTGGAGTTGTCTAACAGCGGTGAGCCATTAGTGTAGAATGTAACATCGTGGTTGCCCATCACCTGAAATACCGGCAGTCCCGTCTTGGATTCGGCAAAGCCATTGCGCATATCATCGCGGAACTCCTCGTCATTGTTTGTCGCGCTGTTTGAAAGGATATCGCCGAGGGTGATACCATAACATGGAAGCCCCATGCCCTCGACCATCTCAACATGCTTCTTTATGCCCGGAGTACACTCGTTGTTGAAGCGATTCAGAGCCGAATTGCTTGTAACCTGCGGATCGCCAAAGGCGAAGAGTGCAAACTTCTGCTCCTTTCCACCCGCCAGCGGAGTAAGGGTGAAGTCGTATCGATTGTTGGTCGTGAGATACTTTTTGTAGAAGCAAGGCTGCCCATATTCGTTGATAGGCACCTCGTACTCCGCAGGTATCGATATGTATATGTACCAAGCGTGTTTCGATACATTGCCTAACTTGTAGCGACCATTGCTGTCGGTCGTTACAACCGAGAAACCGTCACTTACGGCAACGCCCTCGATAGGGTTGCCGTTCGAGTCCTTGATATAACCCACCGCCTCGCGATAGAGGAGCAATTCGTCCTCCTCAATATCGAATGCGGTCAATTCGCAGGTCATACCCGCCTTGTAGGTTATCGGACTAAACTTGCGCACCACGCCCTGCGAGAGCGATTTTTCACTCCACGAGGCGGTCATCTTTCTGCCCTCGCTGTCGATAAACTCCACCAAACATGCACCCGTCTCGCCATTAGGAAGCGAGATGTAGAATACCTTTTCGTCATCTGACGAAAGGGTGGTGTTTGCGGTGTAGGTTACCGAGTTCGAGGCGTTATCGCTCGGTGTGATTGTTCCGCTTTGACAATCGACAAAGAACTCTCCTGCAAGTCTCTCGGTCGAGGAGGTTATAACGATTCTATCCAGCACAACCTCCTCCTCTGCTGTCATCGCAAAGCGCAATATGCCTGCAAGATGTTTGAGCGCAATCTCCTCGCCCGCCTTGGCGTATCCGTACATCGGTGCGCACCCCTTGTCGAAAGTATCCTCGACAAAACTCTGCTCGGCAGGGAATACCACCATGGGAGCCTCTTTCGAGGTTGTTGAGGTGTAGGGGTAGGTGATGCTGAATGGTCGCTGTTCGCCACCATTCACTGCAAATGTTGCCAATGCAGGGTTGGTAGCATTAATCTGTGCCTCGCCCGACTCCACTCCATTTATGGCAAGGCAATCGCCCTCGCTCCAATAGAGCGGGTATTTGCCGTTTGCCTCGCCGCCCAATGAGGTGCGAGTTCCGCTGAGCGATACGGTCAGGGTTGTATCATCGCCCCCGTAACCGACATTTGTGGTGTCGGTCTGGCAGCCGACAAATAGTATCGGTAACAGGGCAAGTATGGCTAATATATACCTCTTCATATCTATCCGTTGGTCCTCTATTTTGTAAGTTTAATGGTTGCACTGACGGGGCAATGGTCGGAGGGGTAGAAGAACTAACCGCTAACCTCGTACTTGTCGAGGAGGACCTTGTGTGATAGCACTTCGTACTTCAACTCATTGCCGCGTATATAGATATAATCGAGGGTTCGTTGTGGGGGTTTATCTGCTTCTCGCGCTCGATAATCAGTCGCGCACTCTTCTCGCGTGTGGAGCGCATCAGTGGGCAGTGTGTCACCATAAAGATAAACTCCATTCCCGTTTTTTTGTCCTTGACCGTTGCGCTCATCACCATTCGCCAATGTCGCACCTTCTCCTCCCAAGCCTTGCTCGGAGTGTCGGGTGTCGGCGAGAGCCAAAAGACCTGCTTGTTGCTCAACTTGAAGCGGTCGCTACGCCACACGATGCCGTTGGCGAGAAGTAGTAGATGTTCTGATTCTTCAACTTAAAGAGTTTCTTGTTGTAGAATACGGCGTTGCCCTCTACCGACTTGTGTCCCTCGGGATAGGTGTTTACCCACCAGAGTTTGTACTGCTTGCCACCAGCCTTCTTTACGAGGCGTGCCAAATCATCGGCACATACCGAAGTAACCTCCTGCATACCCAAGATGTCGCAGTTTCTCTTTACGATAAGTTCGGCAACAGCCTGCTTCGAGTTGTCCCAGTTGCGGGTCTCGGTTGTTGCCTTCTTCTTGATTTGCCAACGGCGCGCCTCGTGCGACCATACACTGTACGAGCCTACGCGGAAGTTAGCCTCTGTTGTCTGCTTTGGCTTTGCATCTACTGATACCACAGTTGCAATAGCCGCCAAAAGGATAAAAATTTTTTCATGATTTTGTGATTTTATGGTTTAATAGTTCTATTATGTATGCACTTTACATCTCTACAAAGGTATGAACTTTTTTTCAAAAAGTTATGTTTTATGCCGATTTATTTGCTGTGCAAATAGAATCAGAAGAGTTCGAGTTGGTCTATCTCGTGGTTGAAACTCTTGCGATGGTAGGGCGAGAGACCAAATTCGCGCACCGCCAGGCGGTGTTCGCGAGTGGGGTAGCCCTTGTTCTTTGCCCAGCCATACATCGGGTACTCCTCGGCAAGTCGCAACATGTAGTCATCGCGAAAAGTCTTTGCCAAGACCGATGCCGCGGCGATATTGGCATACTTGCCATCGCCCCTTACGATGCACTGAAAAGGCAGTTTTAACTTTGTATAGAAGCGGTTGCCATCAATCGCAAGAAATTGAGGTTGAGGGTTGAGTTGCTCCACTGCCAACGACATACCCTCGAACGAGGCGTGGAGGATATTTATCTCGTCAATGCGCTCCGCCGACACCTCCTGCACTGCCCACGCCACAGCCTCGCGGCAGATAATCTCGCGTAGGGCATAGCGATTTTTCTCGCTCATCTGCTTTGAGTCGTTGAGGAGCGGGTGGTAGAAGTCGGGCGGAAGAATTACTGCTGCGGCAAAGACCGAGCCTGCAAGGCAACCTCGTCCTGCCTCATCGCAACCCGCCTCGATAAGTTCGTGCTGAAAGGAGTTCTCCAACATAATTTTGCTCTTATTTTTCACAAAGTTACACTTTTTTTTGCAAATTCTCGGCTAAAAAAAGTATCTTTGTGCTATGCAACTGAATGCTATAACACGAAAATCGGCTTTGCCTGCTATGGCACTACTCATGGTGGTGCTTGCTGCTACCGTGTTGCGATTTCGCTTTGTGCCCTTCGCTGCCGAGGTGGCAAATAGTGCATACTTCGAGCGTGTGGTGTCGATAGTCGTTGCTGCGCTACTGTTTTTTTGTGTTGGTTTCTTCGAGACAAAGATGCTCGTGCGCTCCGGGCTGAACAAGGGTTACTGCACACTTCCAATGCCTCTGTATGGGGTGTTGGCATGCGGTATATTCGTGGCTCCTCACACCCTTGTAACTGCTTTGGTGTCACTGTGTTTATCTCTCGCGATATACCAGTTGCTACGCTCTCTGCATAGTGCAGGTGAGCGCGACTCGGTGTTCTTCGCCTCGCTCCTGCTCGGGGCTATGGTGCTGCTCTATCCGCCGAGCATTATCTTTGTGCTGATAATACCTCTCTCGATAATTGTCCTTGCGCTCTCGTTCAGGCAGTTCGTGCTGATGGTGTCGGGTTATCTCCTGCCCCTCTTTGCCGCCTCATATGTGATGTGGTATTGTGGTGCAGACTTTTGGGATTTGAGTCGGAATATAGTGGAGGCTCTTGTGATGCCACGAATGGACGAGATGACCACAATCCCCTATGTCGCGGCACTGATGGTGTTGATGGTTGTGGTGGTGCTGTTGTGGGGGTTGATATACTCTCTTATCCGCCCCGATAAGATGTTTATGCTCACACGCATACGCCGAGCCCTGCACCTCTTTGTGTGGGTGTTGTTTATGGCTCTTGCGATGCTCTTTATCCCCGCTTGCGACCTCTCGGTCTTGGCGATAGTGGCTGTGCCGGCGACCGTGCTGTTGAGCCTTGCCCTGAGCCTTCTGCCCGTCAACCACTCGACAATAGCCTACTGGGTGTTGCTCGCTCTCTGCGCGCTACACCTCTTTATCGAGTAACCTCGGCTATCTATCTACTTGAAAAGATTTTTCAGATGCTCGACCAATCCGCTATTTACGGAGTGCTCGGTCGATATAATCATATTTTTGATGGCAAGGGGAGTCGATTTTCCGTGTCCGATAACTACCGGCGCATTGATGCCGAGAACGGGCGTGCCACCCGTATTTTCGTAGTTTAACCCCTCCCAGAATGGCTGTTTTGAGGGCTTGATAGAGTATAAACCCTCCGCCAATTTGAGTATGGCATTGCCGATAAATCCATCGCAAACAATAACATCGGCAACCTCCGATGTGAAGAGGTTTGAAGCCTCGATATTGCCCACAAAGTTGTAGCGCGATGCCTCGCTTCCCACCTGCAACAGTTCGTATGCCGCCTTGGTCTGCAAGTTGCCTTTGCTCGGCTCGGTGCCGATATTGAGTAGGGCAACGCGCGGCTCCGCGATATGCAGTACCGACTTGGCGTACGCCGAGCCAAGTAGTGCATACTGCTCCAAGACATCGGGCTTGCAATCGATGTTCAACCCCACATCGAGCAGTATCGAAGGCGTGCCTGCGGTGGTTGGGATAACGGTCGAGATTGTAGGGCGGATAACACCCTCGATAACCTTGACGACCTGCGTTGAGCCCACCATCATCGCCCCCGTAGAGCCGGCACTCGCAAAGCCGTCAATCTTGCCTTTGGCAAGGTGGCGGAAACCTACGACTATGCTCGAATTGCTCTTCTGCTGAAATGCGCGAACGGGGTGGTCACTCATCTCGATAACCTCGGTCGTGGCAACGATGTCGAAGCGGTCGCGTGGGCACCCCTCGTTTTGGAGTATGTCGCAAATGCGTGCCTCGTCGCCATATAGCACGATGCGGCTGTTGCAGTCGAGCGCATCGAGAGCCATTATCGCCCCCTTCACCGCTGCCTCGGGTGCAAAATCGCCTCCCATGGTGTCTAATCCGATTCTAATCATACTCCAAAAAGTTTGTTAAGTGTCAAAAAAAGCCCGCAAACCGTATTGGTAAGCAGGCTTCATCGTTAGCGCATAGCCTCACACTATGCCTCTACCTTCTTCTCGATAGCCAACTTGCCACGGTAGAAACCGCACTCTGGGCATACACGGTGATAGAGAACTGCCGAACCACAGTTCGAGCAGGTTACGACTGTTGGAACAACAGCCTTGTAGTGAGTTCTACGCTTGTCTCGGCGAGTTGACGAGACTTTGTGTTTTGGATGTGCCATAACTGTAATCTATTTTTAAGTTTTACCTATTTTATATCCTCGTTTATAATTGAGTTCTTACTCCTCCGCCTCGGCAGCCTCATCGTCTGCTGCGGTAAATCGCGCCATCATCTCGGGGTTGCAACCGCCCTCCTCGTGTACTCGGCGGTATGGCAACGATATAACGCTGCTCTCGTAGATATACTGCTTCAACGACAACTGGTCGCCCTTTGCAATCCACATCACATCGCCATCGTAGTCGTGTTGCAGGTCCGAAAAACGGACTGTGAGCAGACCCGAAAACTCGACCGGGATATTGCAATCCTCCAAGCATCGGTCGCACTCGACAACTACGCTGCCCGAAATTACGACATTAACATCGAGTTTCGCATCGGAGCAGTTAACACAGGCATGCACCTTGCAGTTGCCACCCTTTATTTCGTTCGACTCCATCTCGCTGAACAGTGCATCGTTCACCTCGAAATCGAAGGTGTGCAGACCGCTCGACAGCGACATATAGTCAATCGAAAACTTGTTATTTGCCTCCATATCTGCTACTATAATGGCGTAATTAGCGTGCAAATGTACGACAAAAAAGCAAAATGTGCAAATTTTCTCGCGAAAGTTGCTATATTTGCAGAGAAATAGCGCATTTCGTGACAGAAAAGCGTGGTTTTAGGTTGAATATGAGTAGGTTTAAGGTTACTATTTCGAGTCAATTCGAGGAGTTGTGGCGGTATAATATCGTTGCAATATGCGAGTTGTGCGCTGCCGATGGTGGTCGCATAGAGTACAAATCGGCGGAGAGTATTGTTGCTCCGGTGGGGAGCCAACTCAAAGTTGCACCTATCGACTACTCGGTCGATAGAACTATCCGATTGGAGAGCGGCGAGGGGGCATACCTCAATATATTGATATATGTAGTTCCGAATACGCTGCCCCAAACTGACGATATCTCCAAGACCAAGCCGTTCCACCTGATAGTGAAGGTGGAGAGCGAGAGCGAGGTTGTTGTAAATCGGGTCTTCGATATCAACCAATGGTCGGGCGAGAACATTTCGTTAAAAGCGGAGAACTGACGCTGCGGAGCGAGGGCAGAGGGTGCTTGCACACTATGCCGAGCCGCGAGGAAGAAAAGACTGCGAAGCAGGATTAACTGAGAACTGA
>JAZRJD010000013.1:0-15798 GCA_045645625.1 Alistipes sp. | reverse complement strand
AATTTTTGTCAAATTTTTCATCTTTTTGTTTTTTAGTTGGTTAATAATTTGGTTTTTATTTCGTGTTAATTTGTTGTTTGTAGTAAATCCCGTCATTGCGAGAGCGTTGTCACGGCGCAACGATTATAGGGGTTATAGGGGTTATGGGGATGATAGGGTGCGCTGTTCTCTTTTTAGTTCTCCGCTCTCAGTTAATTCTGCTTCGCAGTCTTTTCTTCCTCGCGGCTCGGCATAGTGCAAACAAGTTTGCCCTCTGCTCTCGCTCCGCATCGTCAGTTCTCAGTTAATCCTGCTTCGCAGTCTTTTCTTCCTCGCGGCTCGGCATAGTGCAAACAAGTTTGCCCTCTGCTCTCGCTCCGCATCGTCAGTTCTCCGTTTCTCTCGTCTCTCGTCTAATTGCTGTAACTCTCTGCTATTCAACTGCTTAAACCCTAAAATCCCCCCCCCCCCGAAAATTTCGGGGAGGGGATTTTGTTCCCAATACTATTATTACGCAGGCAAATATACGATATTTATACGAGAAAAAGAAAAAAAATTGTATCTTTGTTGAAAATTTATTTAACCTTTTGCAAAAAGGTGTGTCTATATAAGTGAACTCGGACAAATGATGGAGAGGGCGAATTTGATTGCTCGATTGAAGGGCAATGAGGTCGGGGCTTTCGACCTGCTGATTGAGCAATATGGTGACAGGCTCTATTGGCATATACGCCGTGTGGTTATACAACACGAGGACGCCGAAGATGTTTTGCAGGAGACCTTCACCCGCGCATACCTCTCGATAGACGACTTCCGAGGCGAAACGGAGAGTTCTTTGATAGCGTGGTTGTATCGTATCGCTACATCGGTGGCAATTACGGCGTTGCGCAAAAAGAAGAGGGGTATTTTCTCCTCGTTGGATTCGGTGCGTGGCGACCTGCTGGCGACCTTTGAGCATGAGATTGATCCCTCGGCAGACGAGATTGTCGTGAAGTTGCAGAGGGCAATTTTCGCACTGCCGACAAAGCAGCGGTTGGTGTTCAATATGCGATACTACGATGAGTTGTCGTTCGAGCAGATTTCGCAGATTACGGGGCATAGCGTATCGACACTGAAAACAAATTATCACTACGCTGTGCAGAAAGTTAAGGAACAGGTTAGAGTTATTGAGATAGAGTAGGTTATGAAGATGAAGCAGATGCCATTCAAGATTGAAGATGGGGCTGTTGAGCGTGCAAAGTATCGCGCAAAGATGGCAGTGCGCGAGGTGGCTCACCCGATGGAGCAACGCCCGTACAAAGTGGCGTGGCGTTGGGCAAGTGCCGTAGCCGTGGCGGCTGTGGTTGTTGTGGGCGTAGTTGGCTTGGTGAGGTATTACGATGAGCACTTGCGCTACGACTCGCCAATGGAGCAACTTATTGCCGAGTTGGAGAGTGCGCCGGACGAGGTGATTCTCGACTGGTCGGCAGATGTGAACTACTATGCGGAGGATATAAATTCGTTGTAAAATCATAAATTTTGAGCATTATGAAGAAGATTTTTGTTTTGTTGGTAGCCGTTGTCGCTATCTTTGCGCAAGATGCCTATGCGCAGAGTAAACCACAGAAGAGCGCAGAGCAAAAAGTCGCAGAGAAGGCGAAGCGCGAGCAGTTGATGCAGACTCGTTTGGATTTGTTGAAGGACGAGTTGAATATGACCGATGCCCAACTTGCCAACTTCGACCCCGTGTATCGCAAGTACCGTCACGAGATTCAGCGCGTAACCTCATCGAACAAGGAGGCTCGTACAAAGAAGGAGAATATCACCAACGAGAATGCTTTGGTGGTTGTCTCGGCGCGTTTGGCGAACAACATTCTCACCTCGACAGTCAAGCAGCGTTATCTCCTGATTTTCGCCGAGGTTATCGAGCCGTTGCAGGTGATGAAACTCTATCGCGTTGACGAGAAAATTTCGCGCGAGGCGAATAAAATCATGAAGAGCCGTGCAGCAGCCGCTGCTAATGCCGAGAATAAATAGGTTTTTCAGTTAATAATTAGGTTTGTTTTGGTGGTGTCTGTTCGACAATTTTTGTTGGGCAGACATTTTTTTATATCTTTGCACTTGTTATGGAACTCTATTTTACTGGAATAATCATTGGCGTTGCCACATTCTTCATTATCGGAATTTTTCATCCGCTTGTCATAAAGGGCGAGTACCACTTTGGTGTAGGTTGCTGGTGGGTCTTCTGCTTGGCAGGCATTGTTGCAACCGTAGCATCGCTGCTGGTGGCAGATGTTCTGTGGTCTACACTCTTGGCGGTTGTCGGAGCCTCCTCGTTTTGGAGCATTAAAGAGTTGTTCGAGCAGCGCGAAAGGGTGCGTAGAGGCTGGTTTCCGAAGAATCCGAAGCGTAGCGAGAAGCGATAATTTCGAATAACCCCTCCGCCTCTGCACGATTGTTGCGAGAGTAGACCAAAAACTCTCGCGATGAAAAATTCAATACTCCGTTTTGCACTATGCCTGCTACTTGTCAATAGGACAGTTGCACAAACCTCTTATCTTACACTTGACGATGTGTTGTCGCTCGCAATGGAGCGCAACCCTGCCATTATTGCTACCGAGTATGCTGAGCGCGCAGCACACCGCGAACGACAGGCGGCGATAGGTCTCTTTATGCCGAAAATCTCGGTCAAGGGAGCGTATACCCATCTCGACAAGGATATCAAAATAGACTTCAACCCGATGTTGTCATCGCTCGCTCCTATTTTGGGCGGAGCGTTACCATCGCTCGGGCTGGATATCTCCTACACCCTGCAACGGCGAAATACTGCCTTTTTGGGTGGCGATGTTGTTGTGCCGATATTTGCCGGAGGAAAAATATGGACTGCAAATCGGGCTGCCAAAATCAACGAGGAACGCACGCAACAGCAGAGCGAGCAGGTGCGTGGCGCGTTGGTGGTGGAGATTGTTGAGCGATATTTCGGAGTAGAGTTAGCACGGCGTGGTGTCGCCATTCGCGAGGAGGTAGTTTCGGTTGTAGGGCAGCATCTTCACGATGTGATATTGCTCGAACGCGAGGGCATGGCGGTGGAGAGCGAACGGCTCTACGCTGAGTATCGCTTGGCAGAGGCGGAGCGCGACCTGCAACGGGCACGACTGCAACTCGAAACGGCTCGTAAGGCGTTACAGACCTCGCTTGGAATGACCGAGGTGGTGGAGGTTGTAACGCCCCTATTTTTAGTGGAGAAGATTGAGCCATTGGAGTATTTTCAGGCGATGGCAAAGATGCACAATCCGCAACTCGGCGAGGTGGATAGGGTGCGCGAGTTGGCGCGAATGAATCTGCGACTGCATCGCGCCGACTACTTTCCCGAGATAGCAGCGATGGGCGGTATGGTCTTCTGCAACCACCAACTATCCTCACTTGTACCCCGTATGGCGGTGGGTATAGGGCTTAATTTTAAGATTTTCGATGGACTAAATCGTGAATACAAGGCTTCGGCAGCGCGATTGCAACTGCGCCGAGTGGAGGCTATGGAGCGCAAGGCGGAGCAGGATATTTCGCTCTTGGTCGAGGATATGTACAACAAGGTACAAGCGGTGGTGGCAACCATTTCGGCGGTGGAGCGTTCGGAGCGATTTGCATCGGAGTTTCTACGCGCCAAGCAGCAGGCTTTTCGCGAGGGCATGGCGACCTCGACCGATGTTGTCGATGCCCTGCTGACACTTTCGCGCGCAAGGTTGGAGAGGGCGCAAACTGCCTACGATTTCGATACGGCTTTGGCGCGACTATTGAATGCTTCGGGTATGAGTTCTATGTTTACGCACTACCTGCATAGCAAAGTTGCTCAATCGATTTTTTAACTCGTTACGGATATGAAAAAGACGAATATATCACTTGTAGTTGTGTTAGTTCTTCTTATCTCGATAGTAGTTTTTCTTGGCTACCACTTTGGGCGTAGCAAGGGTGTTACGGCACAAGGCTTTGTCGAAACTACCACGATACGCTGTGCCTCGAAGATTGCGGGGCGCATCGACAAACTGTTTGTCGAGGAGGGGGATTCGGTGAGTAAGGGCGATACGCTCTATATTATCTCTACCCCCGAACTCGATGCCAAGTTGTCGCAAGTCGAGGCGGTGCTGAGTGCTGCAAAGGCGATGGACGAGAAGGCGAAGGTGGGTACGCGCAAGGAGTTGATACGCTCGGCACGCGATATGTGGCGTAAGGCGCAGGTTGGCAGCAAGTTGGCGCAACAGACCTACGACCGAGTGCAGAGACTCTATGCCGAGGGTGTCGTTACGGCGCAGAAGCGCGATGAGGCATACGCCTCGTTGGAGGCAGCACGCGCCACCGAACGCGCTGCGAGGTCGCAATATCTCTTGGCTGTGGAGGGTGCTTCACGCGAAGATAAGGAGGCGGCTGCGGCTCAGGTGCGACAGGCGCAGAGCGTAGTCGAAGAGGTGGAGCGATACTTGGCGGATAGGGTTGTCTATGCGCCGACCGATGGTGTGGTCGCTACGGTGGTGGCAAACGAGGGTGAGATTGTCGGCAGTGGCTATCCAGTGGTTACTATCTCGGAGAACAATACTGCAAAGGCTGTATTCAATATCCCCGAAACGCTACTTTCGCAGGTGACACCAGGCAGACGCTTCGAGGCGCGAGTGCCGGCATTGAATAGGCGAATCGGTTTCGAGGTAGTCTATATCTCGGCAGAGGCGAAGTTTGCAACACAGAGTGCAACTTCGGCACGAGGAGATTTCGATATCCGTACCTTCGAGGTGAAGATGAAACCCCTTGGCGATGCGCCGTTGCGCGCAGGAATGAGTGTTATTGTCGAGTTGCAAAAACCCTCCGAGCAATGACCATAAAACGATTTTGGTCGGGCGTATGGGCTACGGCACGGCGCGAGATGGGGCGTATCGGCTCCAACTCGGAGTATCGTGCTGTACTGCTCTGGTTGCCGATATGTGTTACGCTGTTTTTTGCCATCTTCTTCTCGCAGGAGGTGGTCGAAGCGTTGCCCGTTGCGGTGGTCGATGAGGATAATTCATCGCTATCGCGCAGGGTGGTGTCGATGATTCGCGCCACTCCGCAAACAGCCTTGGTCGAGGAGTGCGCCAATATGGAGGAGGCTCGGACGAAGGTGTTGCGTGGCGAAGCCGTTGGTGTCGTGGAGATTCCCGATAAGTTCGAGAAGAGAATCTTGTCTGGCGAGGGCGGAAGGGTGGTGTATTACGACTCCGGAACAAACATCTCCGCCAACTCGCTCTCAGCAAAGGGGGTGCAGACGGCTGTTACAACCTTTGGTGTGGGTGTGGCTTTGCAGCGGGCAGAGATGGAGGGGACAACGCACAATGAGGCGTTGGCGCAGGCGATGCCGATAGCCTTCACTACATACGGGCTCTTCAATCCGTGGCTCAACTACGCCTACTATGTGGCACCCTGCTTCTGGGTTATGATTCTGATTATCGCAGCGATGCTCTCGACAATCTATGCCGTGGGGCGCGAGTTGCACTACGGCATCTCGGTCGAGTGGCTACGCTCGGCTAACAATTCACTTGTGGCAGGAGTTATGGGCAAACTCCTACCTACAACCTTGGCATTGTGGCTCTTGGCGTTGGTGGTCGGGGTGTTGATTTTTGCGGTTTTCGGTGCGCCGATGCAGGGCTCGTGGGTGGTGCTGATTGTGGGAACGATGGCTCTTGTCGTGGCTTATCAGGCGGTAGCACTATTTGTTGTGGCATTGACAGCCTCGTTTCGTCTATCACTCTCGATTGGTGGCGGATACTCGGTCTTGGCATTTACATTCTCGGGGGTTACATTCCCCACGATGGCGATGATTTCGTGGGTGCAACCATTTACACTGCTCTTTCCCTACACCTACTTTATGCGTCTATATATCGACCAAGCGGTGCGAGGCTCAGCGTGGTGGCTCTCGATGCAGGATTTGGCGGCAATGCTCCTCTTTTGCCTATTGCCACTACTTGTATTGGGGCGACTAAAAAAAGTATCTATAAATCGTAAATACTGGTATCGTCTATGAAATTCTCAATCCTCAATTCTCAATTCTCAATTATAAGAGATGAGTGGCGTGCCGTATGGTGCGATGAGGGGGTGGTGCTGATAGTTGTATTTGCCCTCTTTATCTATTCGGTATCATACTCGCTTGGCTATGGTGGTGAGGTGCTAAACGAAGTGCCTATCGCCGTAGTCGATGGCGAGCAGGGGGCATTGAGCCGAATATTGGTGCAGAAGATAGATGCTTCGCCAAAGGTACAGGTGGCACACGAAGTTGCCGATATTGCGGAGGCTGAACAACTACTTCGCCTTCGCAAAGTGTGGGGAGTAGTCGCCTTTGCTCCCGACTTCGAGAGCGATATCCTTGCCGAGCGACAGGCAAAGGTTGCAATAGTTGGCGATGCGAGTTATTTCCTCGCCTATCGCGAGGTTGTCGAGGGGGCTGTGGCGGCTATTCAACAGCAGAATAGCGATATTATTCGGCAACGCGAAAGCACATACACACCTGCCGTGATATACGAACAACACAACCTCTTCAATGCCGAGTTGGGCTATGGCATATTTGTTATGCCGGCGATAATTCTGCTAATCGTGCAGCAGACGGCACTTATTGGTGTAGGAATGGTCTCGGCAACGCGCCGAGAGCAGGGTTGGCGATTTGGTGAACACTCTCCACTCTATATTACGATAGGGCGCACTCTCACCTATCTTGCCATATATGGCGTGACACTCGGTTTTATGCTTACGGTGCACTACTCGCTATTCGACTATCCGATGCGTGGTGTGTGGTGGCGATGCTTGGCGGTAATTGTGCCATATCTGCTGGCGGTAATACTCTTGGCGCAGGCTCTCGGTGCGCTGTTTCGTAGGCGCGAGAGCTCAATTTTGTGGCTCTTGTGGAGTTCCATTCCTCTGATTTTGGTGAGCGGTGTATCGCTCCCTCCGCAGGCATTTCCACAGTGGCTCTATTGGGTGGGCAAGGTCGCGCCAAGTTCCTCGGCAGTCGATGCGTGGATAGGGGTGCAGAGCATGGGTGCATCGCTCTCGGATATCGCCCCCGAACTCGCAACGCTTTGGATATTAGTTGCTGTATACGCTCCTTTGGCAGTGGCAGCAAATAGGAAAAATATAGCAAAATAGGCAAAATAGGGTGCGACAATTTGTTGCTTGTTCCGAAAAAATATATATCTTTGCAGTAGCGAAAAACCAAAATCTACAAAGATGAGAAGAGTAATCCTTTTAGTGGCTCTGTTGCTATCTTCCTTTGCAATGAGAGCAGTAACGCCAAACAAAATTGTAATCCCAAATATCGAGGGATACAAGACATTGAAGGGCGATTTTCACATTCATACGGTATTCTCCGATGCCGTGATGTGGCCAGCCTCCATAGTACAGGAGGCAAAGTGGGAGGGGTTGGATATTATCGCCATATCGGACCACCTCGACACTCGCCATCAGAAGATGGTAAATAACGGCTATTTCACCGAGAAGTGTGACCGCGATGAATCGTATCGCATTGCAGCAAAGGCGGCAGGAGACAAGCTGTTGGTTGTTCATGCCGGCGAGATTACCCGTGGTATGCCTCCGGGACATTTTAACTGTCTGTTTATTAAGGATAATGATGCCATTTGTGCTGCTGCCGAAAAGAACGACCACGACCATGTATTGGCAATGGAGGGCGGTTTGCGTGAGGCTCGTAAGCAGGGTGGCTTTTTGATGTGGAATCACCCGAACTGGTGCAAGCAGGCTCCCGATAAGACCATTATGCACCCCGAGCACGAGAAAATTTTGAATGATGGCTACATGGACGCTATCGAGGTCTATAATATGGTCTGCGGATACTGCCCTGAGGCGCATGAGTGGTGCTTGAAGTACAACTTGGCGATACTCGGAAACTCCGATTGTCACTATCCTATGTTCTCGGAGATTGACTACCTGCATGGCAAACATCGACCAATAACACTTGTATTTGCGAAGGAGCGTTCGCTCGAAAGTGCGCGTGAGGCGTTGGACAACTGCCGTTCTGCGATATTTGCCGAGGGTATGGTCTATGGACGAGAGCAGGAACTTGCTCCACTATTCAAGGCCTGTGTCAAGGTCAAAGATATGAAGTGGGAGGAGAAGATGGTGAGTTTTACATTGGAGAACAGGTCGAGCATTCCGGTGCGACTTGCCAAGGCTCCCGGCTCGGAAAGTGTGTGGTATGCACGATATATCGACCTGCCACCACATAGTTCGATTGTTGTGAAGGTGCGACCTCTCCTTGTGAATAATGTACAGCCAAAGTTCGATGACTCGGTTAAGGAAGTTGTCGCAAACTTCTATATCGAAACATTCCAGATTGGCGCGAATAAACCGTTGCACTTCTCGGTTAAGGCTACCCGTTAATTTTAATACGACAGACTATGAAGAGATTTATATTTTTACTTTCGGCACTCGTGGCAATGTCGCCCGTATTTGCCGTAACACCCAATAAAATCGTTATCCCCAATATCGAGGGCTACAAAACCTTGAAGGGCGACTTTCATGTTCACACCTGCTTCTCCGATGGTACCGTTTGGCCTACGGCTCGTATCTACGAAGCAGAGTGGGAGGGACTCGATGTTATCGCCATATCGGATCACCTCGATACACGCCATCAGAAGATGGTGAATACGGGCTACTTCTCCGACAAATGTGATAGAGACGAGTCCTATCGTATTGCTCACAAGGCTGCCGAGGATAAGGTGCTTGTAGTTCATGCGGGCGAGATTACTCGCGGTATGCCTCCGGGACACTTTAACTGCCTATTTGTCAAGGATAACGATGATATCTGTGCCGCAGCCGAGAAGAACGACCACGACCATGTTTTGGCAATGAGAGGTGGTCTGCAAGAGGCGCGCAAGCAGGGTGCCTTCCTTATGTGGAATCACCCGCATTGGCACAAACACGCCCCTAACCAAACCAAGATTTGGTCGGAGCATAAGAAGTTGCTTAAAGGCGGTTATATCGATGCCATCGAGGTGTATAATATGTCGTGCGGATATAGTCCCGAGGCGCACGAGTGGTGCTTGAAGCACAACTTGGCGATACTTGGTAACTCGGATTGTCATCAGATGATGATAAATGATGTGGACTATCTCAATGGTGCACATCGCCCCGTAACACTTGTATTCGCTAAGGAGCGTACATTGGAGGGTGTTCGCGAGGCGTTGGACAACTGCCGTTCTGCGATATTTGCCGAGGGGGTGGTCTATGGTCGCAAGCAGGAACTTGCACCTCTGTTCGATGCCTGTGTGCGTATCAAGAGTGTGAAGATGACCGATAAAATCATAACCTTTACTATCGAGAACAAATCGAGTATTCCGGTAGTTTTGAGCAAGGATAAAGGTTGTGAGGGGCTCTATTTCCCTCGCGTTATAGAGGTGCCACCATTCAGTTCAAAATCCTTCAAGGCTCGTCCTGTGCAGGTGAATAATGTTTCGCAGCAGTTCGATAACTCGGTCAAGGAGGTGTCGATTAACTTCCTCGTAGAGACCTTCCAAATCGGTGCAAATAAGCCACTGCCATTCTCGGTTAAGGCAAGAAGATAGGGTGGTGATTAGAATGTAATAATCCCCGAAAGTTTGGTGCTTTCGGGGATTATTTGTATAGGTATTAGTTGCTATTTCAAAAGATTGTCCAAACGCTCGTAAATACTTGTGCGCAGGTCGCGCAACTTGTTGATTACAGGACGGTTGCTACGCTTTACAAACTTGCAGGTGCCGACAAACTTCCAAAACAATCGCATGTAGTTCCACACCAGCACGAACATAAACGGAAAGGCTACCAAGTACCCCAATGCCCACCAGAAGTTTGCAAATACCCACAACAATACTGTTGGTAGAATAAGGCAGATAGGCACCGATACGAATACGCTCACGCCCACATGGAACGAAGAGTCGAACATGTGGTCCTTGATAAGTTTTTTGATAAATATCTTCGGAATAAGGAAGAGCAACGCTGTTGGTACCATAGAGACGAGGAAGAGTGGTAACAATGCGATAAGCCCCAAGCCGCGAAGTGCAGCAGCAGGCCACTTAGGATTGCGGATAAACAACCAATCGCGAATGCCCAACTCCTTCAAACCGTTCGAGAGGGTGAGAGTATCTTCGTATACCTTCTCCATCTCCTCAGGGTGCTCGGCGTATGCCTCTTGGAGTGCCGATACGAGTTTCTGGTCGGAGAGTAGTCGCGAAGGGAGGTAATTAAAGTTAAAACCGTGCTCCATGGCATACTTGCGACCATAACCCGTTTCGCGGAGGAAGTCGATTTGGTCGTAGTGTTCCAAGTCATCTACATGCAACATCAACTTCTTAATCTCCTCGCGTACTATTTCGTTGATTTTCATCATTGTAGGACGCGGATTCTCCTTATACTCCTCATAGTACGGCATCAGCGAAATTGGCTTTCCGAAGCGGATAAGCATATCGGTACGCGCATGGAAGTAGTTGGAGTAGTGGTTTGCCGATGGAAGTACCATCACATCGCGCTCGAAGTTGAACTTCTCGGCAGCATCGAATGCAATTTTGAGGTATGCAATTTTGAATGTTCCGAGCCAGCGTTTATCTTGGTGTCCAGCCTCGGGGTACATCATGAGTGTCTCGCCATCGTACAGAGCCTTACCTGCGGCATCGAGGGTTGCCTTGTTCTTGCTGATTGCCGCATATCCCTCGTGACTCATACGGTATGCAGGGAGCAGACCGATGGTGCGGAGGAACTTGCCGGCAATAGGGTTATTGAACACATTTGCTCGCGCAATGAAGTTCATACGGCGGTCGGTCATATTCATCGCAACCGATAATGGGTCATTCAAACAGTTTTGGTGATTTGAAACGATAACGAGCGGAGTACCATTCACAGGTACATTCTCAATACCCACCATATGCTCCTTGCGGAAGTAAAGACCTGAGTTAACAAACTGCAAATAAGTTCTAAAAGCCTTCAACGCAAAGTTGTGATCTCGTGGTTGTAGAGGTTTTTTCATATATATTTTATATTGGTTTCGGGTGTAAATATAGCAAATTTATTTGAAATGGGAGCGAAAATATCTAATTTGGGTATTTATACCTATACTATTTTCTCGAAAAAAGGAGTCGGCACTCGCAGTGCCGACTCCTTGCATAATGCCACGATAAGGCAATTAGTATAACTCATCGCTTTCGATGTCGAAGCCCGGGAGACCGATGCTGTTTGTGTAACCAGCCTCAACCGACACTTCAAAAATCTCAACCTCAGGAGCAGAATAGCCCAACATTATATTTTTCTTCATAACTTTCTCAAAATTTAATCGTTAAACCATTCGTTCGTTACAATTCAGGCTGCTCAGGCTCCGCATCATCAATTGCTGTAATAAATCCGCAACCATCGCCTGCGACAATGGTGTTTGCTTCATTATTGTCTTCGCCCGGACGAGTTCCATAGACATATCTGCAATAGTTGCTGGTCTTTATTGTAGTCTGATTTGGCCACCACTTGGTTTCAGACTCGCCTGTTGACTGGTTTTGATCCTCTTTGTAGACACCCTTATCAATCTTACCACCTACATAGCAGTTGGTTGCCTTGACGGTTTCGCTGCGGGCGGAGCCGGTGATCATACCTACCTTTACATCGTTCCAGCCGGTAACTGTGCAGTAGCAACGAGCATTATCAATTGCAATCGCCGATGCACCATAGATACCGCCGACAAAAGTATTTCCCGCGTCGGTAAGGGTAATATCTTCGCTGAGCGTTACATTGCCGCTATTCTTTATTGGTCCGCTATACGAGAAACCACTGCCACTTATCTTTCCTGCAATACCACCGAGGTACAAATCGTAATAGGTACCCGTAGCACTAACGGCACCGGTATTTTCGAGAATTGTTACATCTGTCAAGGTAAGTTTATCCTGCCAATAGTATCCAATAACACCGCCGACACCTCTCCAGTCATCTTCTACTGATGTCATATCGCAAGAGATATCACCCTTGTTAATAATCTCGCCCGAGAGTGTAGTGCTATTGTTGTTAGTACCCAATACACCTCCTACATCGACACGTCCAGTTGCCGAGGATTTGGTAATGGTTAATGCGCCCTCGTTCTTCATATTGTTGATGGTAGTACCATCTTTACCATTGTAACTTAATACTCCGCCAACATTAAAGTAACTACCTGTCGCAGTGAGTTCATTTAAGGTGATAGCGCCTTTATTATGCAGATTGTTCAATGTAGGTGCTACCGAAGCAATATAGCCTACAACTCCGCCAAAATTGAACTTGGCTAAATTGCAGTCGTCCATATTAATTGTACCCTCATTGGTGAACTTAGTCTGAGCATCGGTTGTTGTAGCCGCAGCGATATAACCCACTATACCACCAACATTTGCATCACCATTGAATGTGACACTATTGATGTTAAGAGAACTACTTGCTCCAGTGGTTACTGTGGAATTGGTCAAAGTAGTAGTCGCATCAATTTTACCCAATACACCACCAATATTCGCAATCCTTTTGAATAATGTAGCGTCATTATTCACATTAATAGTGCCATTATTGGTTATGGTGGAGTTTTCGGCAGTAACCGATAAGGTATTACCAATTACGCCACCTATTCTTGTCTCATTGGTAACTTCAATGTTTGTAGCATTAATAGTTCCATTATTGGTTAGGGTGGTACTATCTGCTGTAACGCTTCCATCGCTTGTGATATTAGCAATTACACCACCTACACAGCAGTAATAACCGATAGAATTGACTGTCTCACTCTCGCTATTTCCACAGTTTATAGTACCATTGTTAGTTAACGTTCTAACAGTAATTGCCGCTGCAACTTGACCTAATAATCCACCGATATTTATAGAACCAGTGGTAGTGCCCTCAAAGGAAACAGTCGCATTATTTGTTAGGTTTGACAATGTTGCAGTACTATCAACCTTGCCTATTACACCTCCAACCGGTGTAGTTGCCGTCTGATTGCATACAGCTGTCACAGTTCCGCTTACCGAGCAGTTCGAGATGCTTGGACCCGAGTAGGTACAAACCAGAGCAGCAAGTGGCTGTCCTGTGGTAATTTCTTGATTGATAGCAACACCTGTCAACCTCACATTCTTGATTGTTGCGCTTGTAGTATTGAACAATGGTGCCGTCAAGTTCTTGATCTCGTGGTCGTTGCCCTCGAACATCTTGGTGAAACCATCGACCGAAGTCCAAGTCTTGCCTTCCATATCAATATCGGCTGTAAGCATAACATTCTTATCGTCCATTGTCTCGCTATTTGCCCATTCAATCAACTCATCTGCTGTGCCGATAGAGGTTGCAGTTGTTGCGTCCATAGTATAATCTGGCTCTGCATTGATAGACGAGAGGTAACCGCAATTACCTGCTTCTGTCACAGTAACAGGAGCATTATAGAGATAGTTGATATAGTTGTTTTTGTAGAGTTGGGTATATGATACCTCTATATCGAGTGTGCCGTCTTCCCCAGTAACAACAGTTGCGCTTGTACCAATCTTACCACCGACATGGCAATAGCTAACCTTGCTCGCAACAAACGCACCACCTGTAATCATACCGACATTGCCAAGTTTTGTCAAAGTGCCATTTGCAGTGCCGTCCCAAGTAAATGCTGCAACATTAGCGAAGCACTTGGAGTTCGAGAAACTTGAAGTTGTGTTATCTCCAACAAGACCACCGATCTTAGCTGCTGTTGTTCCCGCGGTTGCGAAAATAACATCTCCAGTATTGGTTGCATTAGAGCATGTTTTTCCATTTCCCAAATGGCCAATAATACCTGCCACACCGAATCTATCTGTTTCACCGGCATAGTCTCCTCCCAAAACCTTAATAGTACCTTCGTTTTTGAGTGTTGCATTAGTCGTGGATATTGTCTTGTCGTCATTTCCTCCAATAACACCTCCAATACCCATAAATTCAGTATTACCTGTTTTTATTACATTTCTGACAGTGATATTACCCGTATTGATAATATCGTTTTTAAAAGTAGTCGTGTTTTGCATAGTGCCTAAAACACCACCTATATCAATACATCCTCTTCCTGTGCAGTCCGATATGGTGATATTGCCTTCATTTTTTATATTGTCATAGGTAGCAGCATATTGATTGTAACTTACAACACCTCCAACATTAAACCAAGAGGAAGCAGTAAAATCCTTAATGGTGATATCACCTTTATTATGGAGATTTTTAACTTCAATACCACTAATATTTATGAATCCTATAACACCACCAACCTCTAATTTTGATGTACCTCCATTTTTAATATTGATGCTTCCATTATTGATAACTTTGGGAGTACCAGTAGTATATGGTAGTTTAGATTTTGTAAATCCTATTACACCACCAATATTTGGTGAACTGCCACTAAAGCTTGTACAATCAACGGTTATAGCTCCGTTATTTGTCAAATTGCCCAATGTTGTAGTATTCGTATCTCCTGTAAAGCCAATTACTCCGCCAAGGTTAAGCGTTTTTGCATTAGAATTACCATCAACATTAATTATAACATTGTTCACTAAATCAGTCAATGTTAAAGAGATATCTGCACCTACGGCTTTACCTCCTACAATACCACCTACAAAAACAACATCAGAAGGCTTGCTAAGTGTAATATTCATTGTTCCGCTTGTCGAACAGTTCTCAACCACTGCGCCGTTAATTGTCATTTGGTTTACCAAAGCACCAAAATACAGCTTATCTTTGAGAGAAGCATTGATATTAACCCCTGTCAACTTAACATTCTTGATTGCCGCAGCAGGAGTAGTGCCGAAGAGTGGTGCATTAAGACCAACAATTTTGTGGTTGCCACCATCGAAAGTACCTGCGAAGCCGTCGATAGATGTCCAATCTGCGCCTGTCAAATCGATATCGGCAACAACCTTTGCAGTAGGGTAGGTAGTGTCGAAGCCCTCGGTGCTGACTGCATTTGCAAATGCAAACAACGACTCCTTGGAGTAGATAAGATAAACACCATCCTCTGCGCCCTCGCCGGCAACAAACTCGATATTGCCGAACTCACGCACGGCACGAGCATTGATAGGTTTTGTGGTGCTGTCGAACTTCTTGACCATGCACTCGCCAGTGGTGGTGTAGAAGGTTACAGTAACTGTGCCATACGAGCCAGCAGGAACAGCAACATAGATTGGCTGCGCAGTTGCTGCATCTGCTGTGAGCTGCAAACCATTCTCGCCAAACGATACGGTTACAGACTGTGCTGTTGTGCTCTCATCGGCAGTGAGTTCGCCCTCTGCCGCGCAGTCAACTGCGAATGTACCCGAAAGGTTTGCATTCTCTGCCGAAACCACAAGGCTTGCAAGAGATCCTTCGCCCGTAACGGTAAATCGAAGAAGACCCGAGAGAGGCATCATCTGGATAGCATCACCCGCCTCTGCGGCATAGCCATACATTGGCACAGAGCCCTCCGAGAAGGTGCCATCGATGAAGGTCTGGGTAGTAGGGAAGGTTACCTTTGCCTCCTCGCTTGCAGGGTAGAGTACGCTGTAAGGGTACTCCAACTCCTCGTTGAAGGTGAAGAGAGCCTTGTTGCTACCTCCTTCGGTCAATGCCTCCGATACGATGCCATTAACCGAAATTTTGTCGCCCTCGCTCCAATAGAGTGGATAGATACCCTCCTCTTTCGCGCCGAGGAAAGTCTTCGTAGTCTCCTCGAGCGTGATCGTAAGCGTTGTTTGACCTGTCGCGCCAAGATTGACGCCAAGGTCCTCAGTAGTGTCTGTAACGCAAGAGAATGCGAACATTCCCGCCACTACCGCCATGAAAATTTTTGTCAAATTTTTCATCTTTTTGTTTTTT
>JAZRJD010000012.1:0-26783 GCA_045645625.1 Alistipes sp. | reverse complement strand
GCTCCGCATCGTCAGTTCTCTCGTCTCAATCTGAAATTGAGGTTGCGAGCATCTTCGGCGTAGGCTAAGGCGTTGTGCGACACGGTCACCTCATCAAGGGAGGGATCCTCTTTGCGGGTGGTGTGTGTCGGACAGATGCCCTGTTGCCCCATTTCGAGTGCGAGAGCCGAGGTTGATGCCGTTTGTGCCGATGGCAGATGCAGGATATTCGTATCGGACGGAGCCATCTCCTCTTGTGGTTGCGCCTTTGCAGTAGCAAACCACCCCTTCACCTTATCGAATATATTAGTAGGCTCGGCGAGAGGCTCGGAGCCGATAATGGCATCTGCCAGTCCCGCTGCCACCGCCTCCTCGGGCGAGAGCCAGCGACCATTGCCACCATTTTCGCTCATCAACTGCTCGAACTCGCTCTTGTCGCGCGAGGAGCGCAGGGCGTAGAGCGTAGCGATGCGATCATCGGTCTTTTCGAGTAGATCGATGCGCTCGGCGAGGTCGGAGGCGTTGCCCTCGATGATGCTGCTCGATTTGTGAACAAGGTAGAGCGAAGATGCCGACACCTCGCGACACCCCTCACTTGCAGCCTGTGCAATAATGGTTGCCGCCGAAGCCGTATATCCGTAGCAGCGCGTGGTGATTTTGGCGTTGAGCGAAGAGAGCGACTCGAAGATGAGCAGGGCATCGTTCACATCTCCACCTACCGAGCGGATATTTACGACAATCTCCTCGGCATCTATCGCCTTGATTTTGGCTATCTCCTCGCAAAAGCCCTCGTATGTGGCGACACTTCGCGATGAGGGCGAGAATTGCTCCTGCTCTGCCACCCCGATAATGCCCTCGATGTCTATGACACAGAGGGAGGCGTTGTTCGTGATTTTAATTTTTGTATTCATTTTTCTTGCGTGGTTGAACTTTTTTAGTTTTTGTTTTTACTGTACACGGCACCTCGTACCTTCTCGTAGGAGCACCCCAACTCCACGGATAGTTGTTCGAGTACCCTGACCTTTGTCTCTCCGGCGCGGACACGCCTATCTACCTCGTTGTTGATGTAGAGCCTCTCAACCGCCGACTGGTTGAGTAGTCCCCGCTTCCACATCCTCTCAACCGCCGAGTCGAGAGGTATGCCGCGCAGATCACAGAGTAGTGTTGTTAGGAGTTTTTTCTGCTTTTGTACCATGGTTTTTTATCTCTTTAATAGTCGTTCAAACTTGGCTCGTACAGCCCCTCTTGCCATATCCCACGACACCACCTTCACAAGGCGATACTCCGCCATCTCTCCCTCAATATCGAAGCGGAAGATACTCCGTACAGATGGTTTCGGACCATCGGCCGTAAGGAGAGAGGCGACCTCTGCCGTTGTGAGATAGAGGTCGAGTGTTACGCTTTGTCCGTTGCACTCTCGCTCGATTTGTGGCAGATAGTGGAGGTGTAACCCCTTCAACACCCCTCTGTCCTCGAAACACAAGTTTATCTCCTTGCCATCAATGAAGGCAGCGTAGGGGTAGTACGGGAGTTTGTTGCTGGCAATCCAGCACTCTCCGTTTGGCAGGCTGAGCAGACCTTTGTAGCAGACTATGCGAGGGGTGAAGGGGGCATCAATTCCGAACTCCTCGGTGTCGCTATCTCCAACCTGTATGAGCGAGGCAGAGGGTGCGCTGCTCAGTGTGTCGGAGATGTTGAGCGTGGTGGTGAAGAGCGAACTCTTGATACGCTTGGTGCTATCCTTTGTGCCGTATAGCGGGTTGCGATGACTCCACAAACCGAGTGTAGTATCGTTCTCGGTGTTGAACTCTTGCGAGGCGCGGTCGGCATCGATGTAGGAGAGTTCGATGTTCTGTGGCACATCGAGTCCGCTATCCGCGATAACCACTCCGTTCGTAGTGTCGATACGCTTGCTGATATCCACCGCCTCGTCGTTGTCGTAGAGCGACTCCAATGGCTCGATAACCACCTCTTTTCGCACTCGGTCGGTGTAGAACGCGAGGTTAAACATCTCGCCTATCGCGGTCAGCAACTCGCTCTGGCGAAGTTGCCGAGGTGCGATATCTTTGAAGGAGAGGTTGCTGCCATAGCCTGGCACAACGGTAAAGTATGGTCGCAGGGTTGTTCCCTTGCCGATAGTTATGCCCATACCCTGATTTGCACCGCCAAACCATATCTTATCGAAGGTGTAGGAGTCGCCCGCCGCAATCTCAACCGGCGGAAGTCGAAGGTCCATAACAACATCGACCTCGCCCTCCTCCTCGATATATCCCGCGTAGAGAGCCCAATCCCCCTCGTATAGGCTCCATGTGCTATCCCCCGTATCCTTGTAGAGAAGTTGGAGCGATACGGGCTTTGTGCTTGGCGTGGCGACTACCTGTGAGCGTGTGCTCCACTGTCCCATGGTGTAGGTCGAGCCATCGGCAAGGGTGGCAACGAGGCGGTACTGTCGTGTCGATATATGGTCGAAGACCAACGCACGATACGAGAAGTTTGCCTCCGCCTCCTCGCGGAAATCCTTGCAGGTATTGGCAAGCGAGAAGGTTACCCTTACCCCGTTTGCCGCCTCTACCACATCAAACCCCACAAACTCCTCGCGCGAGATGATTTTGTAGTCGGTGGTATATTCGAGATGGAGAATAAATCCCGCCTTAACCGAGGACCTTGGCGTGAAGCAGACATCGCCCACACTGTTGGTCGAGAAGGAGCCATTTGTCGAGAAGGTGTCGTACATAGGCTCTCCGTTGCTGTCGAGAGCCTCCGCATCTGCCGTATCGACAATTGCCCCTACGGTGCTTGCGGCAAATGCGTGCGAGGCATATACTCTGCCCATAAAGTCTGCGTATGCTGTTGTCGGTGCCGAGCGGCGGGCGAAGAAGTCGCACCTTGCCTTGGCACGCGAGGCATCGCTGCGCGTGTAGTCACCGCTCATATAGAGCGACCTGCCAAAGTCGCTGTCGAGGAAGTTGCTACGAAGCGTGTAGCCCGACTTGGCAAACATTGCCCGTACCATCTCGGCAATCGAGATAAAGGGGTGGTAGTCATCGGTGAGCATCACTCGCTCGGCTGGCAGAGAGGAGGTCGAGGAGTAGCCGGAGAGTTGTTCGCCGCGATAGACCGGCAGAAAGCGCACCGCCCCATCTCCCTCCCACGAGGAGACGATGGTGTTGAGGTTTAATGCACCCGAGAAGTCGATATCCAAATCTCCGACACTCCCCTTCACCACCATATCAACCCACTCGGCACCGCCCTCGCTGATCTTCACCTTGTAGCCTCCACAGCGACCCCCTTTTACGGTTGTACCAAGCAGATAGGCACTGCCTGCGAATATCTCCACGCCCTCCTTCATAACCTTTGCCGTGTGGTGCTCGGCGTTGAAGCGGGCTGTTGCGTAGATGTCGCGAGAGGAGCCAAAGAGTCGGTCGTTGGCAGGGGTAGCGGGTAGTTCCACCTCGATTGTTCTGCCACTCCTCGCACCCTCGACATCTTTCAGATGCTCGGCATCGAAGTCGATAGGTATGGCGGGGAAATTATCGAGGTCGCACCTGCTGTTGTCGATGTAGAGCGTTATCATAGCGTTGCCTCCTTCTGCCACTCGCAGACCTCCAATTCGACAATGCTTGGAGCACCGAACAGGTTGTACTCCACGACCAGATTTTGCACCTCAACCTCTTTGAACTTGCCACCCTGCTCAATCCAAACCTTCGGCGAGGAGAGGATTTGCGAGAGTGCCTCGATGGTCTTGCGTGGCTCGTAGCGCGAAGCGACCGAGAGGATACTCTGCGAGAGGATATTGGTCGATAGCACCCCATCGGCACCCCTCAAACACTGCTTCTCGACCTTGCGCGAAGCCTTGTGTACGACAGGGAAGGTGTATCGCTCGATATAGCCACTCTCCGAAATCCACGCCAAACGAATGCCCTTGCTTATCGGTGGGGTGATGGCGTATAAGACCTCCGCGAAGGGTTTTCCGTCTCGGGCGATGTTGATGACGAGCGAAGAGATGCCGCTGTCAAAGTTGCGAGTCGCGAGGTGGAGTCTCGCTACGCCACAAATGGCGGAGTGTTCGAGCGAGAGTGTCTCGCCATTGTCGGCGGAGATACTTACGGCGATACTCTCTCCTGCCTCTGCCACTATCGGCAACTCATCACACTCTCCGTAGGCGATACGGCGCGAGAGGGGCATCGCTGTCGGCACGGAAGGGGCGGTTATCTCCTCTCTGTTTGCCCCGATGGTTATCGGCTCGGAGCAGAGCGTTCCTATGCGAATGTGGTAGGTTGCCGACTCCGCTTCGACAATGGAGCAGTGGTCGTTGGCGATGGGTGCCATCTGCTCGAAGCGGGCGATGTAGGGCGCAATGTTGATAACGCTCTCGGTAACGCCCCACAACTGTTGCGTGGCAACAACCTCCTCGCTCTCGGTCGCTACAATCTCCACCGTCAGGTCCGATGGTGACTCACTCTCTGTGTTGAGTTCGTAGAGAATACCCCCGCACACAGGGGCAAAATCCTCCGAAATTTTGGTGATTTTCATAGTTGTAATTCGGTTACTTGTTAAAAAATCGTTGTTATGGTCGCTTCGGCAATAATGGCGACTGCTCCATGGTTATCCACCACTTCGGTCGCAGGGGCAATGGTCAATTTATCGACCACGGCAACCCTCTCGCTATTCGACAACTCGATAAAGATATTGACCATCTCGTTCTCCATCTTGTCGAGCATCTCTCTGCGCTCACTTGGAGAGAGTTTTGCCCCCTTGTTGGCGAGGTGCAGCGATACGGTGTAGGCTATTCTGCCATGTTTTCGTCCTTCGATACTCACAAATTTAGGCTCGGACAGAAAGGCAGACGGGTAGCGACAGACGGTGGTTGGGTAGTGCGACTTATCACCCTGCTGAAAGTGATAGCCATACTCCGTGGTCAACCCCTCTATCGCACCACATAAAAAGGTGCGATTCATAGGCTAAAAAATGTTGTTAAGTTTGTTAATACTCTGTTCGTGATTGTCGAGAACATCAGAAATGTACCGAACAATCAGCCATTTGAAGTGTTTATAAGGTTTTGAACATTCGAGAACCAAATGTTGATAACCTTGTGTCGAATGACGCCGATTGACGGTGCAAATATATAATCCGAAAATAGGGCTTGTCAAGAGTTTTGCGAAAAATTTTCTATCCGTTTTAGAAATACTACCGCCCAAACAACTCTGCGTTAAGGGTTTGGCGCGCAGAAAAATTTTTCACTTTTTCTAAAAAAAATACCCTGTCGGGGTACACTCTGTACAAAAATTGCTTATCTTTGCGATGATAAAGCAGTATAATCTAAGGTTTCCGAAAATGGACGATGGCAGTAAACGCAAAAATAATAGCCGTATCGTATCTCAATACGATACCGTTCATCTATGGACTTCGACACCACGCTAATCTCGGTGCCGACCTGTTGCTTGCACCCCCGGCAGACTGTTACAAAAACTTCATCGAAGGCAAAGCCGATATCGCGCTTATGCCCGCTGCGATGGTGCCATCTCTCTCCGATGCCGAGATTATCACCGACTACTGCATTGGTGCGGTAGGCAAGGTGCGCACGGTGGCGGTGATGTCGAACACCCCTATTGCGAAGGTGCAGCGCATCTACCTTGATGCTCACTCCAAGACCTCGGTACAACTATGTGGCTACCTTGCCAAGAAGTTGTGGCATATCGAGCCCGAATGGGTAGCGATGAGCGACTACGAAGTGCTTGCGCAACCACAAGAGGGCGATGCCTTCCTCCTTATTGGTGACAAGGTCTTCGACCACGAGGGGCAGTTTGCCTACAATTACGACCTCGCCGAGGAGTGGCAGAAGGCTACAAAGATGCCGTTTACATTTGCCGTATGGGTGGCTCGTAAGGGGTTGTCATACGAGGTACGCGATGAGTTGCAGGCTGCATTTACATTCGGCGTGGAGCATATCTACGAGGCTATTCTCGAAAGCGACTATGCCGACCGCGACTACGCCTACGACTATCTGACCAAGAATATCGACTTTTTGTTCGACCTACAAAAGCATAACGCACTTAAAAAGTTCTGGGACTACGGCATCAAAATCGAGCCGAAGGTCAATCCCGGTTGAAGGTAATCTTTGTGTGTTCGGGCTCTTGATAAAACTTCCACCGAGCACTACTCTACAACATAAAACGAAGTTAAACCTTACTTAAAAAACCAAGGAAAAGAGATGATTACAATCTACTTGAAGCAATACAACAAAATTATTCGCAACGCCGACACCGAACTCTTCGATGACCTCGGCTTCGATGATATTCTCTGGATTGATATGGTGCAGCCTACGATTAAGGAGCAGAAGGCTGTCGAGAACTTTATGGAGATAAGCCTCCAAACCAAACAGCAGGTTGAGGAGATTGAGTCCACCTCAAAGTACTCCGAGCACGAGAATGCCATCATCTCGAACTCGAACTTCTTTGTCCCTACGGGCGATAGTTTCGAGGTTGAGCCGGTGTCGTTTATCCTCTCGAACGAGGGTGTCTTGGTCTCGGTGCGACAGGCCGATATGCGCACCTTCCGCGAAGCGGAGAAGCGTTTGCAGATGAACTACCGCAGTTTCTCGACTGGCTACCATATCCTTATCTCGTTGCTCGAAGTGCGTATCGACTTCGATGCCGACCTTGTGGAGATGGTTGGTCGTCAGGTCTCTTCGCTCTCGAAGACCATCACCAGCGAGGATACCATCGACAAGGATATCCTCTTGCGCCTCAGCACCTTACAGGAGCGCACCATGGTGCTTCGCGAAAATATCTTCGACCGTCAGCGTATCCTGTCGGGTATCTTGCGTAGTGAGCGTTTCCCGAACGATATCTATCCGCGCTTGCAGTTGATGATTAAAGATGTCAATTCGTTGATTTCGCACACCGACTTCTCGTTCCAGCGTTTGGACTATATTCAGGACTCGGCACTCGGTCTTATCAACATCGAGCAGAACGAGGTGGTAAAGATTTTCTCGGTGGCAGCGGTGGTCTTCATGCCTGCAACCTTGGTGGCGAGTATCTACGGTATGAACTTCCGCGTAATGCCGGAGTTGGAGTGGGTATATACCTTGCCAAACGGCTGGGATTTGCCGCTTGGATATATCTTTGCTCTCGGCTTAATGGTATTGGCATCGGGCTTGACCATGGGCTACTTCCGTTACAAGAAATGGTTGTAATATAAACCTCTAAAACAGAACAAGACGAAGACGCTTTTGGCATCGGTACTCCTTCTCTTTTACGGCACCGGATCATATCCCGAGCCGCCCCAAGGGTGGCAACGGGCAATGCGTTTGGCGGCAAGCCAGCCCCCTTTGAATATGCCATACTTCTGAATAGCCTCGATGGCGTACTGCGAACATGTCGGCGTGTATCGGCAAGCGGGTGGTGTGAGGGGCGATATGCACCTCTGGTAGAAGCGGATAAGCCCGATAAATGGCAACGCTACAATGCGCTTACAACTACTTACAAATGCTCTCCAAAATTCGTTTCGTGGCATTCTCTATAATTTTGAAATCGAGTACCTCCTTCGATGAGTAGATGATAGCCACTTGCAAGTGGCGAGGCTCTCCGTTGTTGAGTATAACCTTGTTGAGGCGGTACGCTTCGCGCATACGGCGGCGCACCTTATTGCGCTTGTTGGCGCGTTTCAGAAACTTCTTGGGGGTGGAGAATAGAATCTCCGCCTCGGTCTCTTCTGCCGCCTCGGCATAGACCACATATCGCAGTGGATAGATAAAACCGCCTCGCCCCTCGGTAAAGAGACGGCGAATAGCCCCAAACGAGTGCAATCTCTCCGACTTCGGCAGTTTGAGTTCTATCATAGGTGCGATTTGGGTTAAAGGGTGAGGCTCCTGTTGTGTTGGCGTGGATTGGTGAGATTAACTCTTCTTGCCGCGACCTCGCTTTTGAAGGCGACTCTGCTGTGTACGCAAGAACTCCTCTTTGCGCTCATCGCTCACAAACTCGACATCCTCCACAACCTTGCCCTTGCGAATGGTCTGAATATAGAGGTCTACCGCCTTGGCAAGCGATGGTGCCACCGGAGTCGGAGCGTTAGCCTTGACATGGATACCGTTCTCAACGGCAATTTTCAGCGTTCCCTCGCCGAAGGTTGCGATTGTAGGCATCTCCTCAGTTGGCATCTTCTCGCAGATACTCTTCACATCCCAAGGCGAATATAGCAGAATCATGTCGTACTCCTTCAACTTGTCGGCAGAGATATCTGTCGCCACTGTTCGTGCCAAGATGATAGGGGTATAGTTAATGTTGAGACGGGTGAGAGCCTCCGGAATCTCGGGCTTATGCGGCTCACTGAGCGAGAGAAGGAACTTCTCGCCCTTGTTCTTCACCACCAACTCCACCAAACCTTGGAACGAGCCATCGGCAAACGATATCTTACGCTTGCGATAGATGATATACTTCTGCAAGTAGAGGGCGATGCTCTCTGTCGAACAGATGTACTTCATCGTCTCGGGTACCGTGATGCGCGCATCTTCGCAGATGTGGAAGAAACTGTCGATGGTGGTACGCGATGTGAAGATTACCGCCGTGTGGTCGAGGATATTTATGCGTTGACTACGGAACTCTTTTGGGGTGATGCCAATCACCTTGATAAGCGGATTGTAATCAATCTCTACATGTAGTCGCTGCGAGAGTTCATAAAATGGAGACTTCTCAATAATGGCAGGAGCCGGCTGGGCAACCAGAATTTTATTTATGGAATTATTCATATCTTACACTTCTCTTCAAACCTTATCCTCGCACTATTGGAGCGACCAATAGAGTCAATGGGAAGATTTCCAGGGCGCAAAGATACAAAATCCAATGGAAAATAGAAAATCTTTGTGTTCGAAAGAGAAGAAAAGTCTCTTTAATGAATAAAATAAGCGATATCGAACAGGTTGCAGCAGAGAGGATAAGGGCAATTTCGGAACTTAAACCCTCGGTGAGCAACACAAGAATAAGCAGTGGCGACAACACGATTATGGTGGTGCTGAAATTCAATAATTTTATCTGCCAAATGGCTCTGCAAGCCTCGCGACTTTCGCTTACGACTCCGACAATCCATAGCAGCAGATACTCCAAAGTCACCAGTGCCACGATAGCCACAAGTGTCACACCTCCGAGTTGCCATGCCGAGAGGTAGTGCAGAGGGGCAAATATGTGGGCAAGAGGCTCCATTACCGAGAGTCGCATTACGAGCAGTGCGATAAGCGATATACCTGCGATGCTTGTGAATAGTTCTATATTATGCACCTCAGCCGCATATATATGGATATTGGGGCGGCTACTCCTTTTGCTGACGGAGGAGATGAGCAGGTGTAGGAATAGGTCGGAGTATCGCACCACGATAAAGAGGAACAGGAGTGCCACCGCTGCCGTAGCCACCTGATAGAGCGTACCTATCGAGGCGATGCCCTGAGGTCCGCAGCCACACGACTGCGAGGCGTAGCGGCATGCTGCACCGAACAACTCCTCTGCCGAGATGGTATTTATGCTATTCTCCACCATAGATACGACTCTTTATGCCTTTTTGAGGGTTACTCGGAAGGTTGTACCCTTGCCAATCTCCGACTCTACAACTGCAATTTTTCCTTTGTGATACTCCTCGACAATGCGGCGCGAGAGCGAGAGTCCCAATCCCCAACCGCGAGTCTTGGTCGTAAAGCCGGGCTCGAAGATGCGCTTCCACTTCGATTTTGGTATACCCTTGCCGGTATCCGACACATCTACCCACGCATATCGCTTGTCCGAGCCTATGGTAACGGTTATTGCACCGTGTCCCTGCAAGGCATCGAGAGCATTTTTCATCAAGTTCTCGACCACCCACTCGAAGAGCGCAACATTGACCTTCGCCTTAATCGTATCTACCGCCAAGCCGTTGTAGTCGAGTGTTACATTGCGCGGTATGCGCTTGCGGAAGTACATCACCGAGCCACCTACAACTTCGTTCAACGACTCTATGGCAAGTGGGGTGTCGGAGCCAATCTTCGAGAAGCGGTCTACAATCTTCATCAGGTGCGCCAAATCCTTCTGCATCTCGTCCACCGCCATCTGGTCTACGGGCTGTTCGCGCAGATACTCAATCCAGCCGAGCAGTGAGGAGGTCGGAGTGCCGAGTTGGTGTGCCGTCTCCTTTGCAAGTCCCACCCAGATACGGCTCTGCTCGTTCTGTTTCATCGAGCGGAATGCCATGAATACCACCAACACAAATACTACTATAATAAATATCTGTATATATGGGAATATATAGAGTAGTTGCAGTGTGAAGGAGTGTCCGTAGAAGATAATATGGTTGTGGGCATTTGTCCACCAGAACTTCACCACTATCGGCGTGTTATCCTTCGCCATCTTATCCAATATGTGGTGCAGTCGCTCCGGCGACTCTATCACATCGGGCGGAATAAGGTGGTGCGATATGACACGCAGGTTTTCGTCAGTGATTATGAAAGGTATGTTGTTGCGGTTGTTGATGATACTCGCCACCAACGGGTCGTTGATGTAGTCGCCCATGGCATCGCGATTTACACGCTCCATCGCTGCTGCCCACAACTCCACATCGTGCTTCTCTTTGTGGTGCAACGCCTCTGCCATGCGGTTGGTAAGCAGGAGCGACACGGCGATAAAGAGGGTGGCGAGCAGCAATACCACTGTCCTGCCATTCTCCAAAATTTTATTTTTCAACCGCAATAACATCTCTCTGCTCCGCTATTTTCGTTGGGTATTCTGCTCTGTCGTTATGCGCTTGTACTCTGCCCTGTCCGAGAGTATCTTCACCGCCTCCTGCACCTCGTTATCGCCACTCAACGAGTTGGCAATAACACCCTCGGCGTAGGCGTAGCGCAGAACGATATTCTGGTTTATCTGCTCGATAATCTCCTTGCGGAATGTTTCGAGGTTGCTCTGCTTATCATCTTTCAGCCCCTTGTCGATGGCATCGAGAGCCTCGTTGAGCGAACTGTTGCGCTCCTTGGCAAGCGACTTGCGCAACTTTTCGAGCGCAGCACGCGACTCCGACTTGTAAGGGATATCGCGCTCCATTGCCATCTTCACAAAGTCGTTGTAGTCGTTGTCGGTAATCGAGAAGGTCTTGACATCTATCGCCTTCGTGCCGTTGCGCTTGATGTAGTCATCGCCAAAATCCTCGACAACGCCCATAAGGTAGAGCGTCACCGCAAACGAACTCACATATTGCGGTTCTATGCGTTTGTCGGGCATAATACCGCCACCATCGTAGACCTTGCGACCGCGCTTGGTTGAAAACTCCTTGATAAGCGAGTCGGCAACCTGCTCGGCGCGACCATCTTTCGAGTAGTTCACCGCCTGAATACGACGCCCCGAAGGGATATAGTATTTGCCCACCGTAATCTTGGCGTAAGAGTTATAGCCGAGTGGGGTAGTACCCTGCACCAAACCCTTTCCGAAACTGCGCTGACCGAGCAATACACCTCGGTCGAGGTCCTGAATTGCTCCTGCCACAATCTCGGCTGCCGAGGCACTATTGCTATTTATCAACACCGCCAGCGGGGTGTTAGGCAACAACGGCTCGTGCAGAGTGAAGAACTTTTTGCTCTGCTCCTTGCTTCGTCCGCGTGTCTCAACCACCATTGTACCCTTTGGCACAAAGAGCGACAGGATATCTATTGCCGACTGCAACACTCCACCACCATTGTTGCGGTAGTCGAGAATAAGCGACTTCAACTCCCCCTCGCTTTGCAGACGCAGAATTGCCGCGCGCATATCATCGTAACACTTATCCGTAAAGTCGGCATGACGAATATATCCCACACCATCGGCAACATAGCCCGCGTAGGTGATACTCGGAATAACGATACGGCGGCGGCGAATGTTCAACTCCTCGCGCTCACCCGTAAGCAGTCGCTCGATAGTCACCTTGACGGTCGTATTCGGCTTGCCACGCAACCTCTTGCTTATATCTTCGACCTTGGCACCCTGCATATCCTCGCCATCGATAGCCACAATTTTGTCACCAATCTTCAACCCGTTTTCATCGGCAGGCGACCCCTTGTATGGCTCGGCGATAATGACATAATCTCCCTTCTTGCGGATTAGCGCACCGATACCGCCGTAACGACCCGTGGTCATCGTCTCGAAGTCGGGCATATCCTCCTCGGGAATAAAGTCGGTGTAGGGGTCCAACATCGATGTAATGCCATCGGCACCATTGCGCATCATCTCGTCAGCATCGACCTCCTCGACATATTGAGTCGCGATGGCGTGCATCAGATTTACCATAATCTCCATGTTGCGCCCCAAGCCGAAGTCGTTGCGAGTGGCGAATATGCCACCTGCAACAACCGATACCAACGCTGCAATAATCAGTGTGTATTTCAGAAATTTTTGCTTCATCACCTAACTTGTAAAACCTATTTTCTAAATCTCTCCCGCCTCTCTGCGATGCTTGTTTGTGATAAATCGCTCGGCATCGAAGGCGAGGCGTACTGCCAAACTGCGCAAACCCTCAACCTCAATTTGAGTGCCGTTTTGGCGAATGACAACACTATCTTCGTAGAGTTTTATCAATCGGCGCAACCCCTTTGCGCGATACACCAACTCCTTCTCCGTTGCCTTTACCAACTCCAAGCCCGACACCTCGGCTGCCATCGTGAACTCCTCGCGGTCGGCAACGATGTTGCCCTCGAAACTCCTCTTTGCGAAGCCGAAGAAAGGGTATGTCACCGCCAACAAAATTGTCGCAACCACCATTCCCCAACCTCTCCAAGTGGAGAAGAGCAACTCCCAACGCTGCGCAAATGTTATAGGCGCATGCTCCGAGTAGTGCATCAATGCCATCATCGCTACATAGAGAACGCACAACGCAACCAGATATTTTACACTGCGAATAAGATATTTCTTCATAGTTTTTTTGCTTTTAGCCATTGGCCATTAGCCATTGGCTTTTTTAATTAAAAAAATTCCTTTAACTCTCAATTTATACAGACCCCCTCCGCTTCGCTCGTCCCCCTAACTTAGGGGGACAAATTGTTGTAATCTTATTTCCTCCCCTAAGTTAGGGGAGGTGCCCGTTAGGGCGGTGGGGTCTGTTAATTCTCAATTCTCAATTGAAATAATCGCGGAGGCGATTATTTCCATCAGCCATTTCGGCGTGGAGGTTGCACCGCAGATACCTACGCTCTCGGCACCCTCAAACCACTCCGAACGCAACTCACTCGCCTCCTCGATATTGTACGACCATTCATTTGCCCCACGACAAATATCGTATAACACCTTGCCGTTGCTCGACTTGCGACCGCAGACAAAGATTACGACATCGTGCTGCGAGGCGAACTCGCGCAGATGCCCCTCCCGCGAGGATACACGGCGACAAATCGTATCATCTACCGTAAGCATATCAGGAGTTGGCAGTCGCAACCGCATAACCTCCGCCAAGTGGTTAAACTTCTCGATACTCTGCGTGGTCTGCGAGAGGAAATATATCGGACGAGCGAAATCTACCTGCTGCAAATTCTCCTCACTCTCGACCACTATGGCGCGTTCATCTACCTGCCCCGTCAGACCCACCACCTCGGCGTGTCCGCGCTTGCCAAGTATAACTACCGTGCCACCCACCTCGCACATCTTGCGATAGGCATCTTTAACCTTGCGTTGCAGCGCCGCCACTACGGGGCATGTGGCATCTATAACCTCAATGCCGTACTCTTTGGCGAGGGAGTATGTGCGTGGTGGCTCTCCGTGTGCGCGGATAAGCATTCGCTTGCCCGCAATGGTCGGTATCTGCTCTCGCGAGATAGTCTGCAAACCGAGTTTTTCGAGTCGCTGCACCTCCACGCGGTTGTGGACAATATCGCCGAGCGAGGCTATTGCACCACTCTGCAACGCCCTTTCTGCCTCATTGATTGCCCTCACAACCCCGAAGCAAAACCCCGACTCATTGTCAATCTCAACCTTCATATTTTTGCTATTAGCCATTGGCCATTAGCCATTAGCTTTTTTTAATTAAAATACCTTTAATTCTCAATTAAAGAGTGCTTTGCACTCTTGCAAACTCCCTGTCAAACCACTCCATCTGCTCCTCGACCGTCATGTGACTATTGTCGAGTACGATGGCATCATCGGCCTGTTGTAGTGGCGATATTGCGCGTGTCATATCCGCCTTGTCGCGCGAAACGACATTTTCCAAAATCTCATCAAACGACACCTTGTCACCCTTGGCGGTGAGTTCTGCATAGCGGCGTTCTGCGCGTACGCGAGCATCGGCAGTCATAAATATCTTCAACTCGGCATCGGGGAATACCACCGTGCCGATATCGCGACCGTCCATCACCACGCCACGCTTGCGCCCCATCTCCTGCTGCATTGCCACGAGTTTTTCGCGCACCTCGGCAATGGCACTCACGGGACTTACGCAGTTCGACACCTCGATAGTGCGGATTTTACCCTCTACCAAGTCGCCATTGACATAGATATCGCTTGCTCCGCGTTGCGGATTGAAGCGGAAGGTTATCGAGATGTCGGCGAGGAGGCGCACCACCTCATCTTCATCGACAATGCCCGAACGGATTGCTCCGTGTTCGAGGGCATAGAGTGTTACGGCGCGATACATCGCTCCGGTATCGATAAAGATATATCCGAGTCGTTGTGCAATGCTCTTTGCAAAGGTACTTTTGCCACACGAGGAGAAGCCATCGAGGGCGATGATGATTTTTTTGTTAGATTGCTCCATTTGGGGTAGTTGAAATAACGGTCGAAAGTATTGTTATAACGCCGAGCAGACAGATTATAACACCTGCTACGCGGTTTATTGTTCTCATGTGGTGTGGGCGGAACGAACGGCGGAAACGGCTTATCAGCAGTGTGAGCAGGAACCACCACACTATGGCTCCACCAAAGAAACCGCCAATAATCAGAAGGCTCGAAAAGATTGATGCAAAGTCGGCAGAGCCATCGTGTGACGACACTCCGAACATCGCGAAGAAGGCGAGGATGTAGGGGATTACCGTTATGAAGTTTGCTATCGTGAAGCCGAACATCGAGGTAAAGTCGCGCCATGGCGTATTCGATATTGTGCCGTCAGGTTTAACCTTTTGCGATGGTCGCTGGAAGAATATCACCACGCCGACAATTACCACAAAGATACCTCCGACAATCGAGATAATGTGTTTATACTGCTCGATTTGGTAGTGTAGTATGGCGTAGAAGAAGAAGGCGATAATCGCCATAAGTGTGTCGGCACACGCCACACCCATTCCCGAAATAAATCCCGAACGGCGACTCTTGTTGAGTGTGCGTTTAATGCAGAGTACTGCTACCGGTCCTACGGTAACAGATGATGCCAAACCTACGACAAAACCGCGTAGTAGAATATCAATAATCGAAAGTAACATATCTTTTTTGGTCGTAATAATGCAAAATACTCTGCAAATATATTAAAAATATATTAATTTACTATACTATTGTACTCTTCGATTTAGCACAATGTGTGCCTTATATGAATTATTGTTAATAACTTATTGCGGAAATAACGACCGAAAATCTCTAAAATATCTATATTTGCTATCGTAAAACAGTAAAAGCACCTTTTGTATGAACGAGAATAAACAACACGGAATAGATGTAGAACTCGATGGCGAGGTCGCACAGGGACACTACTCGAATTTGGCGATTATTTCGCACTCGACCTCGGAGTTTATACTCGATTTTGCAGCAATTTTGCCGGGTTTGCCAAAGGCAAAAGTCAAGAGCCGTATAATCCTCACCCCCGAGCATGCCAAGCGACTTCTTATGTCGTTGCAGGATAATGTTGCCCGCTACGAAACCAATGTTGGTCGTATCGAGATTCCGCAGCACCAAGCACCGGTAGGGTTTTCACAAAAATTGAATTAAACAAAAAAGATTGAGTTTTTGCTCAATCTTTTTTGTTGTACGCTGTTAGCGTTTTACTCGTCAAGTCGGATAATGTTTGCTCCGAGGGCATTCAGACGACCTTCGATATTGCGGTAGCCGCGGTCTATCTGGTCGATATTCTGAATGGTGCTGACGCCATCGGCACTCATCGCCGCAATCAGCAATGCCACACCCGCACGAATATCGGGCGAAGACATCTTTGCAGCACGCAACTGATGCTCGTGGTTTTGTCCGATAACGGCGGCGCGGTGAGGGTCACAGAGGATAATCTGTGCACCCATATCTATCAACTTATCCACGAAGAACAAGCGGCTCTCAAACATCTTCTGATGAATCAGCACCGTACCCTTTGCCTGTGTTGCCACAACGAGGAAGATGGACAAGAGGTCAGGGGTAAGTCCCGGCCATGGAGCATCGGCGATGGTCATAATCGAGCCATCAATAAAGCTCTCGATGCGGTAGTGGTCCTGCTGTGGGATATAGAGGTCATCGCCTCGGCGCTCCATCGCAATACCGAGTCGCGCAAACTGTGCAGGGATAATGCCGAGGTTCTCGAATGATACACCCTTAATCGTCAGTTCCGAGCGATTCATCGCTGCCATACCGATAAAACTACCCACCTCAATCATATCGGGCAACATTGTGTGCGTGGTGCCTCCGAGTGACTCCACACCCTCAATTTCGAGCAGGTTCGAGCCTACACCCGTAATCTTCGCGCCCATACGATTGAGCATCTTGCAGAGTTGCTGTAAGTATGGCTCACAAGCGGCATTGTAGATGGTAGTCTTACCCTTGGCAAGCACGGCAGCCATAACGATATTTGCCGTACCCGTAACCGAAGCCTCGTCGAGCAACATATAGCAACCCTTCAACTCCTTCGCCTTGACGGTGAAGAACGCCTCGGCAGCATCGAAATCGAACTCGGCACCGAGTTTCTGGAAGCCGATAAAGTGGGTGTCGAGGCGGCGGCGACCGATTTTATCGCCACCCGGCTTTGGAATATAGCCCACGCCGAAACGCGCCAACAGAGGACCGACAATCATAACCGAGCCGCGCAGACGAGCGCAGCGGTTGCGGTAGTCGTCACTTGCGAGGTAGTCGAGGTTTATATCCTTGGCACAGAAGGCGTAACTATCCTCCGACAATCGCTCGACCTTAACGCCCATCGCCTGCAAGAGGTCGATAAGCTGAATAATATCGAGAATTTGCGGAATGTTGTTCACCACCACCTTCTCCTCCGTGAGGAGTGTGGCACAAATAATCTGCAATGCCTCATTTTTAGCACCTTGCGGTACAATCTCGCCCGACAGGCGGCGACCGCCTTCAACCTTAAAAATTGCCATAGTATCCGAATTTTTACCAAAGGTAGTGATTTTTGGCGAAAAGTCAAGCATCGTGGAGCGAACTTTGCAAAATTTCCATTACATAAACCAATTAAAACTCTATCGAATATGGAAATTTCAAAGATTTTGGCGCGTGAGATTCTCGACTCGCGTGGCAATCCGACCATCGAGGTCGATGTTGTAACTCGCAGTGGTGCGGTAGGTCGTGCGGCGGTGCCGAGTGGCGCATCAACAGGGGCAAATGAGGCATTGGAGTTGCGCGATGGCGACAAGACACGCTACAACGGAAAAGGTGTCTTGAAAGCGGTGGAGGCTGTGAAGCACACAATAGCTCCCAACCTTATAGGTCGCAATGTCTTGGCACAGGCGGAGATTGATATGGCGATGTGTACTCTCGATGGCACACCGACAAAATCGCACCTCGGCGCAAATGCCATTCTCGGTGTATCGTTGGCGGTAGCAAAGGCGGCAGCAACGGAGTTAAATCTGCCCCTCTACCGCTATATCGGCGGAGTGAATGCGAGGGTTTTGCCAGTGCCAATGATGAATATCGTAAATGGCGGTCGCCACTCCGATGCGCCGATAGCCTTTCAAGAGTTTATGATTCGCCCGAAGGGTGCTTCGACCTTCTCCGAGGGTTTGCAGATGGGTGTTGAGGTCTTTCACGCCCTGCGCTCGGTGCTGAAACAGCGAGGACTCTCGACCGCCGTAGGCGATGAGGGTGGCTTTGCGCCCAACTTCAAGGGTATCGAAGATGCGCTCGAAACAATACTCTCGGCGGTAACCCTCGCGGGCTACAACTATCCGCGCGATATAACATTGGCTCTCGACTGCGCCGCCTCGGAGTTTTATACCAACGGCATATACGACTATTCGAGGTTTGAGGGTAATGGGGGAGTTCACTTCTCGCCTGCTGAGCAGGTATCATTTCTCCGCAAACTCGTGAACGACTACCCGATAGACTCTATTGAAGACGGTATGGCGGAGAACGATTGGTCGGGGTGGCAACTGCTGACTGCGGAGTTGGGCGACAGATGCGCACTTGTGGGCGATGACCTCTTTGTCACCAATACCAAATTTATACAGAGAGGTATAGAGGAGCACTGCGGAAATGCGGTACTTGTGAAGGTCAATCAGATTGGCACACTGACCGAGACCTTGGAGGCGGTCGAAATGGCGCAACGCGCAGGTATGCAGACCATTATCTCGCATCGTTCTGGCGAGACCGAGGATACCACAATAGCAGATATTGCCGTAGCAGTAAATGCCGGACAGATTAAGACTGGCTCACTCTCGCGCTCCGACCGCACAGCGAAGTATAACCGCCTGCTGCGTATCGAATCGGCACTCGGATATATCGCAAAGTATGGTCTGTAAATAAAAAATACTTTTAATTATTAATTATCAATTGTCAATTTTTTTTGTACCTTTGCACCGTTGGAGATGTTAATCAAATAACAATCAAGTATAAATCATTCAAAAACAGAAAGTTATGTTCGCAATTGACAATTACGACTTTTCGGGCAAGCGCGCGATTATCCGCGTAGACTTCAATGTGCCTCTCAATGGCGAGGGACAGGTTACTGACGACACTCGTATTCGTGCCGCTATTCCAACCATCAAGAAGGTGTTGGAGAAGGGTGGTGCCGTAATCCTTATGTCGCACCTCGGTCGTCCAAAGAAGAATCCAGATCCAAAGTTCTCGTTGGAGCAGATTATCCCTGCTATCGAGGCTCGTTTGGGTGAGAAGGTTATGTTCGCTGGCGACTGTATGGGCGAGAAGGCTGCCGAGATGGCTGCTACATTGAAGCCGGGTGAGGTGATGTTGCTCGAAAACCTCCGTTTCTATGCTGAGGAGGAGGGCAAGCCACGCGGTCTCGCAGAGGACGCTACTGCCGAGGAGAAGAAGGCTGCAAAGAAGGCGTTGAAAGAGGGTCCACAGAAGGAGTTTGTGAAGAAGTTGGCTTCGTATGCTGACTGCTACATCAACGATGCCTTCGGTACTGCTCACCGCGCTCACTCGTCTACTGCTCTTATCGCCGAGTACTTCCCACAGGACAAGATGTTCGGCTATGTTATGGAGAACGAGTTGAAGGCTGTTGATGCTATGATGCAGAATCCACAGCGTCCATTCGTTGCTATCGTAGGTGGCTCGAAGGTTTCGACCAAGATTACCATCATCGAGACTTTGATGGAGAAGGTTGATAAAATTATTATCGGTGGCGGTATGACCTACACCTTCGCAGGTGCTCTCGGTGGCAATGTAGGTAAGTCGATTTGCGAGCCTGATATGTTCCCTGTGGCTCTCGATATCCTTGCAAAGGCTAAGGCTAAGGGCATCGAGTTCGTAATGTCGCCTGACGCTCTCGTTTGCGACGATTTCAGCGAGAACGCAAACACTCAGACAGCTCCTGTAAACGCAATTCCTGCTGAGTGGGAGGGTGTTGATATCTCTGAGGAGGGTAAGAAACTCTTCCGCGAGGAGATTTTGAAGTGCAAGACTATCCTCTGGAACGGTCCTGTTGGTGTATTCGAGATTAACAAATTCTCGACTGGCTCGCGCGCTGTTGCTGAGGCTATCGCAGATGCTACACAGCAGAATGGCGCCTACTCGCTTATCGGTGGTGGTGACTCAGTTGCTTGTATCAACAAGTTCGGTCTTGCTGACAAGGTATCGTATGTTTCTACCGGTGGTGGTGCCCTTCTCGAATATATCGAGGGTAAGGAGTTGCCGGGCGTAGCCGCAATCCGCAAGTAAAAATCATTCTTGTTGGTGAATTTTGCACCAACCTTCAATAGTCCGATTGCTCACATACGATTTAGTATGCTGCGCATCGGACTTTTTGTTTGGCACAAAATTCCCTCAACGATATTTGATTTTCTTTTGCGGATAGAAAGTAATTTAAAGCAGCGTTTGCTGCCTTGTCTTCAAAAAATGAGATGGTTACATACCTCGTGTATGCGCCCATCTCATTTTTCTTTGACAGCCTTGCAACCATTTGCTTAAAATCACTCTCTACACTTGTGGTGTTGCCACAACTTCTGACAAGAAATTATAGCGGAGAACTGAAAAGGAAACCGCGCACCCTATAACCCCTATTGCCCCTATAACCCCTATAATCGCTGCGCCTTGACCACTCTCGGAGTTCCCCCCCCCAAAAAAAGCAAAAAACTCTCGTCTCTTGTCTCTCGTCTCTTGTCTTTTTATTATCTTTGCCCCGTTATGATGTCGAATATGGTCGGGAAAGTGTTGCGTTTGGCTTCGTTGGCGATGGTACTTGTGGTGCTGTCGGCAGGCGATGTTGTGGCTAAAACCAAATTCTCGGCTATCAAAAATACCCCCCCCAACAAATTGACGGTCAGCAACATAGTATAGTGTATCGCAAGAATGGCAAGGTCAATTGGTGGGAGATGAATCAAACCCACTCCACGCGCTTTCGTGTCGAGCAGTTGGTTGTGCCGGTATCATTTGTTGCATTGGGCGCATTAGGTGTCGGGGAGAACGCCCCGATGCGAGGTATAAACCTCGCCATTCGCAACGGATTGAACGAGGCGAGTGGTGGAGTGAAACTCCGTTTTGACGACTATGTGCAGTATGTTCCTGTGGCATTCTACCTTACACTCGACTTTATGGGCTTGAAGGCGAAACACTCCTTTGGTGAGCGTGTGGCGGTAGCGGCGGTGACCTATATTGCCGTAACAGCAATATCGCAGGGCTTGAAATACACCGTGCGTGAGCCTCGCCCCGACACGGGTACGCGCAACTCTTTCCCTTCGGGACACACGATGACCGCCTTTGCGGGTGCCGAGTTGGTGCGCTCCGAGTATGGCTGGGGCGTGGGTATGGGGGCATACGCCTTGGCTACAACGGTGGGCTTTATGCGTATGTACAACGGTCGCCACTGGTTTAACGATGTGCTGGCAGGTGCAGGATTGGGTATCTTGTCGGCGCGCATAGGCTACTGGATGTTGCCTCTCAACCGCCATATCTTCCGCATTCCGCGCAAGGGGCAGGCGATGGTTGCTTCGCCCGTCTACTACGCCAATACCAAGGCTGTCGGAATGTCTTGCGCTATCCAGTTCTAAGGTAGCGAAACCCTTTTACCCCTTTTTTGGAAAAGTTTTCCATTTCACGCTTTCGGTTTTCCGTTAGTTTTTACTATCTTTGTGGCGTATTGTGTCCCTGTTGGGACAAGCAGGCGAAGAGAGATAGAAACAAAATATAGATTAGCACTATGAATAACAAAATTGCAGCACTTACGCAGGCGGTAGAGGCATTTGCGCCGAAGTCGTTGGCGGAGGTAGAGGATTTCCGCATCAAGATGATGGGTAAGAAGGGCGAGATGACAGCCCTTATGGAGGAGTTCAAAACTGTGGCTCCCGAGCAGAAGCGCGAGTTTGGTCAGAAACTCAATGCCCTGAAAAACAGCATTCTCGCAAAGATTAACGAGCAGAAGGAGTTACTCGAAAATCAGCAGGCTTCGGCTCCGCAGATTGACGATATGTCGCGCCCCGGCTCGGCAGAGCAACTCGGCTCGCGCCACCCGATATCGTTGGTTAAGCAGGAGATTATCGATATATTCTCGCGCCTCGGCTACACCGTAGCAGATGGTCCCGAGATCGAGGACGACAACCATGTATTCTCGCGCCTCAACTTCCCTATGGAGCACCCTGCACGCGATATGCAGGATACCTTCTTCGTGGAGAAGGCGGGCTCGGAGCCTTCGGCTGACGATGTTCTGTTGCGTACCCACACTTCGTCAATTCAGGTGCGCACCATGCAGCAGCAACAACCACCTATCCGCGTAATCTGCCCGGGACGAGTATTCCGTAACGAGGCTATCTCGTACCGCGCACACTGCATCTTCCATCAGGTTGAGGGCTTGTATATCGACAAGAATGTATCGTTTGCCGATATGAAGCAGTCGCTCCTCTACTTCTCTAAGGAACTCTTCGGCGAGAAGACAGAGATTCGTATGCGCCCATCGTACTTCCCATTCACCGAGCCTTCGGCAGAGTTAGATGTATCGTGCAACCTCTGTGGTGGCAAGGGCTGCCCTGTATGTAAGGGAACAGGTTGGTTGGAGATTATGGGTTGCGGAATGGTAGACCCTAATGTCCTCGAAGCCAACGGCATCGACTCGAAGGAGTACTCGGGCTTTGCGTTTGGTATGGGAGTTGAGCGTATTGCAATGTTGAAGTTCGGCGTGAAGGACTTGCGACTCTACTTCGAGAATGATGTCCGCTTCCTCCGCCAGTTTGATAGTGTACTCTAATAGGCTATTAGCCATTAGCCATTAACTTTTATTGTGGTGGTGAAAAAGGTTGTTGCGATATTGTTGGTTGTGTTGTTCTGTTGCGGATTTGTTCCGCAGCACAAGGCGACACGCCAAGGCAAGATCTCGAAACCCATCTCGGAGTTGTATGCCGAGGCGATAAAATCTTTCACAATTCACAAAGATACCATCGCAGCCATTGCAGCCATCGAGGCGATATTTCAGCAGGACTCGAACTATGCTCCTGCGCTAAATCTCCTATCGAAGATTACCCGCGTACCGAAAAACGCCATCGAGTATGCCGAACGAGCATATCTTTCGGATAGCACCAATCGCTACTATTTGGAGGATTATGGCAACGCCTTGGTGCAGGGCGGAGAGTACGACAAGGCGGTAGATGTATTCAAAAAAATTGTAAGCCGAAGCACCGAGCCCGACCACTATCGCATTCTTGCGCTGCTGCTCGACAATAGCCGCAAAACATCGGAGGCATTGGCGGTACTCGATACGGCAGAGGTGCGCTTTGGTCGTATTCCGCTGTTGGGACGACTGCGCCAGTACTACCTCTTGAAGAGCGGTCAAACCCTTGCTGCCGAGGTCGATGCCAAAAAGGCGATAGAGGAGGCTCCCTACTTGGCGGAGAATCATATCTCGCTTGCCGAAATCTACGCGATGACACGCCGCGACTCGCTGGCTGTGGTCTCGTTCCAAAATGCAATATCGATAGATACTCTTGCCATAGAGCCATGGTTGGCATTTGGGGAGTACCACCAAAAGAGAGGCAACACTGCAACCTATCTCTCGATTTTGGAGCGTATCTTCGTAAGTGATAAGTTGCCTTTGGCGGGCAAAATCAAGGAGTGGAAGTCGCTTGCAGGCGATATGAACTCCTATCGTAAGTTCTATCCGCAGTACGATGCACTCATCACGCGACTCTATATCCACAACCCCGAAAACAAGGCGGTTGCCGAGGAGTATATCCGCCATCTGATCCTCTCGGGCAAGGTGGAGCAGGCATTGACGCTCTGCAAACAACTGATAGACTATAAAAAACCTGTTGTTGAGGACTTTACACGGGTTATAGAGATTGAAAATCACCTCAATCGTCCCGACTCGGTGCGCCACTATACCGACCTCGCACTGGCGGCATTTCCGCACAATACCGACCTTCTGCACATGCGCGGAGCATTGGCATTGCAGCGGGAGGAGTACGATGATGCGCTGGTGCTGTATAAGGAGGCGTTGCAGCACGCCGATAACGACACCTTGCGCAGTTCGTTGTGGGGGGCGATTGGCGATGTGGAGCACCGCCGCAATGAGATGAAGCGTTGCTACAAGGCATACGACAAGGCGTTGCACTACTTTGGGGATAACACTATGGTGTTGAACAACTATGCCTACTTCCTCTCGCTCGATGGTCGCGACTTGGAGCGTGCCCTCACGATGATTACTCGCGCCTTGGCACTCTCGGAGAATGGCTCCAACTCCACCTACCTCGATACTATGGCGTGGGTGCTCTACAAACTGGGTCGTTATGCCGAGGCGAAGAAGTATATGCAGCAGGCACTCTCGCTCGACCGCGCCAAGTCGGCAGAGTTGGCACTGCACTATGGCGATATTCTCCACGCTCTGGGCGAGGAATTTATGGCAAAGACCTACTGGCGTAAGGCGTTGGAACGCGGAGCCGATAAGGAGGAGATTGAGAGACGATTTCTGCCCGAACAACACGAACAACAAAAGAAACCTAAAAAATAACGGACAATGAAGAGATTTTACATATTGGTTTTGTGTCTACTCTCGTTGTTCGCTCCTGTGGTGGCACAGACGAGTAAGATAGAGCAACAGAAGAAGGTTATTGCCAACCTCGAACGCAGTATTGCGCGTGAGGAGAAGCAGTTGGCGCAACTCAAAAAGAATAAGGCTTCGGCAGAGAAGCAGGTGCGCTCGCTCACCAAGCAGATTGAGAGGCGAAATGCGCTGATTCGCGAGACTTCGCGCCAGATAAAGCAACTTACGGCAGAGGTCCGAGCCTCCGAAAAGCGACTCAAAGAACTTGGCGGACAACTCACACTGCTCGAACAGAATGCCCGCGAGATTGTGCGCGTGGCGTATCGTAACTTCCGCTATCAGACCTATCTCTCCTACCTCTTTTCATCGACATCTTTTGCCGATATGGCACGGCGAGTGGCGATGTTGCGTGTCGCTACGGAGTACCGTATAGCGCAGATTAAGCAGGTTTCCGCCACGCGTAGCGATGTACAGGCTGAGCGCAATACCCTTGCCAAACGGCGTGAGGAACTATCAGCCACCAAACGCCGCCTCGACAATCAACGCGCCAAGTTGAACGCGGATATGGCGGCGGCGAAGAAGACTATCAGCAAGATGTCCTCGAAGCAGCAGAGTGTCTTGCGTTCGAAGATGGAGCACGAGGAGAAGTTGAATGCGGCAATCAAGCAACTGCGTAAATTGACCAAGGGCAATAAGGCGGGAGCCTCATTCTCGGCAAATACCACGGCACTAAACCTTCCGGTTGTTGGTGGCAAGGTTAAGCGATATAAGGGCAATATGGCGGAGATTGTTGGCAAGGAGGGTGCTGCTGTAACCTCGATTTACGAGGGTAAGGTGGTCGATATCAAACGCAATAAGGTGAATAATAAATACGATATATATATCGCACATGGCGAGTATATCACCTCGTATGCCAACCTCTCGGCGGCATCGGTCTCGAAGGGCGCAATTGTGAAGAAGGGGCAGCGGATTGGCACGATTGGCTCGGCAGTAAATATCTCGACCATGGAGATGGAGTACAAGATAGTTTTTGGTATCTATGCCCCATCGCCCGATGTAAAGATGTCCGCCGCCAACTGCTTCAAAAAGTAACCACTTTCAAAAAGTAACCACATCACCCCGACTTGGAAGGTCGGGGTGTTTTTATTACGGAATTATATACTTTGGGCGTGTCGATATAAACAAGAGCGTCATTGCGAGAGCCGTCAGGCTCGTGGCACCGCTGTGATTAAGCCGAGGGCAAAGGTTGCTTGCAGACTTTGCCGAGGCGAAGCAGTGAAGACCGAAGGTCAATCTCCCGCTTATATTTTAAGAATCAATAAGGGAGATTCCCACAGTCGCTGCGCTCCTTCGGAATGACGATTTTTTACACGCCCAAAGTACATAATTCCGTTTTATTATAATGTTAAATCTCGGTCGAAAGATTCCGAATACCATCACTTGCTGCTCTTCGGCACCTCTTTTGCAGAGGGTCAAAAAGATGTATATAAATGTTATTTATATTGCCGTGAAGAAAAAATCAAAAAATTTAGTGTTAATTTTTTCACAATTCAAAATAAATGTACTATCTTTGCAGCGGTGAAATAGGGGCTTTTGCGAAAGAAATGAGCAATAATCGCATTTAAGTCGTTGAAAATAAGCCTATCTCACCCGCGGCAAGTGCCGAAATGCGCGAGCCGAAGTAGTGAAACAGAGAGATGATGTTAAACAATTAATAATTACAATTATGGCTTTCAAAAAAGAAGACTTATTGAAGTACGGTATTACCGACACAACTGAGGTTATCTACAACCCATCTTACGAACTCCTTTTCGAGGAGGAGACCAAGGCTGAGTTGACAGGTTTCGACAAGGGTCAGGAGACCGAACTCGGTGCTGTTAATGTGATGACTGGTATCTACACCGGTCGTTCGCCTAAGGACAAGTTTATCGTTATGGACGAGAACTCGAAGGATACTGTATGGTGGACTTCGGAGGATTACAAGAACGACAACAAGCCTTGCTCGGAGGAGTCGTGGGCAGTGTTGAAGGGTATCGCACAGAAGGAACTTTCGGGCAAGAAACTCTATGTTGTTGATGGTTTCTGCGGTGCTAACAAGGACACTCGTATGTCGGTGCGCTTCATCATGGAGGTTGCATGGCAGGCTCACTTCGTAAAGAACATGTTTATCCGCCCAACAGAGGAGGAGTTGGCAGACTTTGAACCTAACTTCGTAGTTTACAACGCTTCGAAGGCTAAGGTTGAGAACTATCAGGAACTCGGTCTCAACTCGGAGACTGCTGTTGTGTTCAACATCACTTCGCGTGAGCAGGTTATCCTCAACACTTGGTATGGTGGCGAGATGAAGAAGGGTATGTTCTCGATGATGAACTACTACCTCCCATTGCAGGGTATCGCTTCGATGCACTGCTCGGCTAACACCAACGAGAAGGGCGAGACCGCTATCTTCTTCGGTCTTTCGGGTACAGGTAAGACAACCCTTTCGACAGATC